>JBJOLO010000246.1:0-8357 GCA_046045565.1 Planctomycetota bacterium
TAGAAGCCGTATCGATCGAGTTCCAACGAAACGCGAGGCCCCATGCGTTGCAGCAGCGGAACGAAAACGCGCTGCAGGAATTCAAACGGCGGCGCCCAAGGATTATGTGTGCCGCCCTCCAGCACCAGATTCGACGGGTTCTCGGCAATCAGCAGCGCAGGCAAGACGGTCTGGAGCACCAACGTTGAACTTCCCGCCGTATCGATCACGAAGTGAAAGTCCCCGCCCGTAACCGGCCGCGGCTCAAACATCAGGCATGCCGAGCCGAGCTCATCGCCCTCCATCGTCGCGCCGCCCACCGCCATCGCCGCTCGCACGGCCGCCAAATGCTGCCGCTGCAAGCCCGGCTTCGCGCGACCAGCTCGAATCCGCGCAATCCGCACCGGACGCCCCGTGACGATCGACAATGCGAGCGACGATCGTACGATCTGTCCGCCACCTTCGCCCTGCCCCCCGTCGATCTCGATGTACTCCATGTCGACATCGTAAAAGAGAGCGCCGCGAAAGCAATGCTGCCAGGCTCGCAATGCTGTCGGACGCGTTGAACTGCGGGCGCACCCGACTGCAGCGACAAGCTAGTCAAACAACGTCGCTTCGGATTGGAAAGACGTCGGGGGTTGATACGCTCGTAGGAATTTGCCGCCGCTATCGTAGATGCGATGCTGTCCGAAACGGCACCAATGCAATTCCAAAACCAACTCCAGGCCCGGTTCAACAGAAGGTTCAAACGAGGCGACGACGTTGCGGTACGGTAGCGGTTGATAGTGGTAAAAATCGACGCCCTGTTCTGAGAAACTCTTGCCAATCACGACCTGACTTTCCGCGGTCACCAGTTGCTGCTCCGAATCAATCGGCGTGATCCGGAATGGAAAGGGGAACGCGTACCGCCGTTCCTGACGGCGATCGAATCCGGCTCGGCCCACATTCGGCGCGAAGTAAAGTCCGCGAATCACTTGCCATATTTCCGTAGGAGCAGACAGTTCGGCAATCGACATGGAGTTCAACCTTCTGATCGGAATGGATCGGACAACGCCGCGGCCAGAGATCTAAAGACGGTGCATCTTGAGACCCGCAACTTGGGACTTATTTGCTGAATTGCAGTGGACGAGACAAGGGTCGTGGGAATAGGGACACGAGGTGTGTCATTTCGACCCACATGAAACCTAGTCCCGGAAGCAGCACGGGTCAAACTCGCTTTGCGAACGCTGTGCACAAATGGCTGCCAGATGGGGCCCAATTGCCGCTGAAACAGATATAGCTGAAACCAGTCCTGCTGGATCACGGGCTGCTTATCCCGTGCGGCTCAATAGTGATGCATCCGGTGCGTGTCACGCGTGCCGGCAAGTCACGACTGGAGGGCCAACGCGATTATGAGGGCTGGCACGAAACGACTCGGGATGCCGGTCTGAAGGCAGCTTCCGCTTGGGCCTAGTTTTGTCGTACACAACGAACATGCGATGTCGACGGCGAGGGTTGTGTCGTGACGGACAGTGCGTGACGTCGTCGCAAAGCGCGGCCTCGCCAAGAGTCGAATGAAGCGAAGATCTGCTACAAAACCACTTCGCGGCCTTCGCTTGGCCAGTTCGTTGACGCCGTGACGCAAGCGACGTAGGAATTCAATAGGTGCTCAGGCCAGTCGTCGGCCCAACGAAGCCGTCACATTGGTTTGGCACCTCCCTTTTCTTGTGCTCTTTTCCCTTCTCATCTCGTTTGTTGTGAGTTCGCGCTATGGACTCCTTTCGCCCCGCGCAAGCCACGTTGCCAACTTCATCGCCAACTTCATCGCCAACTTCATCGCCGGCCACATCCGCAGGCGTGCAACCCACCACGCAGCGACCGGCACGTGAATGGGCGGCTCAAATTACGCAAGCTTTGGAAGTGCAGCGCGGTCGAGCTCGTGATTTTCTCGAGACGGAATGCAATCGGATCCGGAAACTGGAGCTCACGTTGAGTGATCTACTGCGGGAGATCTCCAGCGAGACCGCGATGGAATCGGGGACCACATTGCCGAATGCAATGTCGAGCGAAACCGAACTTGCGGCGCTCCGCGCGGCACTTGCCGAGACGGAGCACGAGCTTGAGCTTCGCACGCAACAATTGCATCACATGCAAACAATCCCGGGCGAAGAGAACGTTGGGGAACCGCGGACGGACGAAGTAACGGCCGCGGAGCTACGCAGATTGCGCGATGAGAATCATGATCTGGCAAATCGATTGGCGGCGACCGAGCATGAGCTGCGCAATACGCGTGGAACGATTGGCACGCCGGGAACCGTGTCGGCTGCCACATCGGCTTGGGAAGCAAAGAAAAAACAAGTGATCGAACAGCTTGAAGCAGATGCAAAGGACGCGGAGTTGGCCAGCACCTGTATCACGCTGGAAGACCTGGTGCGCACCACCGATCGCGTTATCGCCGAGAAGGATTTTGAGATTCGCAACCTTCGCCAGTTGATCGAGGATCAGTCGCGTCGCATTGATGGAATGGTCACGGGTGCCGCCGCCGTGGCATCGATCCTCGACCAGGACGACATCATTCGCCAGGAACGCGAAAACATCAAGCGAATGGAAATCGAATGGCGCGAGAAACTGCGTCGGGCCGAAATCGATCTTTCACTTGAACGAGCGAAAATGGCCCGCGAACAGGCGGTGCTGGCCGAGCGAACCTTGCAGCTCGAACAAGATCAATCCCGGAACGCCTCCAGCAACCCGGCAACGCCATGCACCAAGGGCCGATGGATGTCGCGACTGGGGCTCAACCCCAACTAGTCCGCGTCCCGCCATCACGGATCGACGATTACTTGAAGGGATCGTCATCCCCCTTTACCGCCCCCTTCTTCGGTGCGGCCTCAAACGGGTCGGCATCCCCCTTCGCAGCAGGCGCAAACGGGTCTTCGTCGGTTTCCTTCTTGGGTCGCGGCTTGGTCGTCGCCGGTGCTTTCTCCGGCGTTGCATCGTCATCCTCACGATCGCCATGCACTTCAGGCCACCGCGCGCCGATTTCGCGCAAGCATTGCAGCGTTCCCTCGTGCGTACCCAGATAAATGCGATCGGTGAGCGGGTTTACCACCTGAAGATCAAGTTCCGACGTATCGACCCCCGCAACCAATCGGCCTGTCTTGTTGTCGAGGATCAGCATCCGTCCCACCTCGCCGATGCAGTACAACTTTTCCGTGCTGCTGGAAACCAGTTGGCGAATGCCGATGGCCGGACCGTTTGGCCACTTTTCGAGTCCGTTCTGCAGATTCAGGCAGTAGAGATTTCGTTCGGCCGTGAGTATGTAAACCGAATCGCCGATCGCGAAAGGCGTGATGTGACAACGTTCACCTAAGGAAATCTTCCAGGCGATCACGCCGTTGTAGCGATCGACACAGTAGACAAAGCCGTCCATCGTCACGGCTACGACTTTGTCCTTGCCGGCCAGGGCCGGCGAACAATCGAACATCAAACCGGTATCGATCCGGTATCGAACGATGCGAGGATCGGCCTGGGCAATCACCAGCTTGCCACGATCGGTCGTCCATGCGACCGTGTCATGATCACCGACCGGCGGACCGAAGCTCAACCCGGTGGCATGATAATTCCAGGGAGTCTCATCGAGGCTCTCAAGCAGGTGACACTCCATATTGCCTTGCACGGTCGGCAAGAACAAATGCGTGTCGGTCACCGCAGGCCCCGTCAACGGCACCCCGGCCGACCGACGCTTCCAAACGAGTTCTCCATCTTTGGCCTTCAGAACCAGAATGGTCGATCCGCTGAGCATCGTGACATAGTTGTCGTTTGCGGCAGCCCACGTGGTCGGGTAGTCCATCTTCCCCAACGACGTCACCCATTTTGTTTTGCCCGTTTCACCGTCGATCGCGTGCACGGCTCCCAAGTTCGTTGTCGCGTAAAGCGTAATCTCCGGAACGTCGCGACGCCGAATGCTGAACTCGGCAGACGGATCCTTCGATTTCGCTTTCATTTCCTTGACGCGATCTTCCGCATACTTTTTCGCGCCATCGACACCCAAGGGCTTTCCGTTCGGATCCAACTGCAGTTGGGAAACAATACTGGTACGTCCCTCGCCGGTAACTTCGTAGATGGTTTGCTTGCGGGTCGAACTGACTTGGACGGTCACGTCGGCCACGCGACCACGAGTCCGGTCCACATCGATCTGGGTAGCCCAGACACGGTCGAGCCCGTTCTGTCGAGCAACGTTGGGCGGCAATATGCCGCGTGCCTGGCCGAAAGCAGAAAGCGTTGAAAGCATCCCGCACGAGAGCACACTAAGTGAAATGGCAAATCGCAGGCAGCAGCGGAGACTTTGACAAACCATGGATCAGTATCCGTGAAAATCGAGTGGAAAAACCGAGCACTGAAACCGCGCAATCGAACGTGGCCGGCCGCTCAAGGCCGAGGACCCGAATCCGGCAGGCAGGCACCCCGCCTTCCGAACCGACCCTCTCATGATAATTCAGCTTTCATGATAATTCAGATAATTCTGAATTTCACGCATCGCCCCGAATCGGCCGCCTCCGGCCCTTCCCTTGCGGCGGGGTGACCAATAAATTGAAAGACCCCGAGGGCGGTGGAGCTCGGTCAAACCTGGCCAAACTTCGTCAAACCTGGGGTTTCCGCATCGATTTCCCGGTTTCGTTCCCCTGTCCCGTCATCGGCGGTGCCGGGTTCGACCGCCCGATTTCGGAAGTGCAGGTTTTTTTCGTCTTCGGGTAACCCGTTTTTCCCGGAGCAACGGTGGGGCGAAACAGCGGCCCCGGGGTTGCACGATAGCCAACCGAGCGAAACGTGACGTAATGGGCAACGCTGGCGGGGCGAGAAACCATCGGAAATTTCCCGCAAAAGTGATGCCCACCCAGAGTGAAATCACGGAGCACAACGATGGCGGTTCGGGAACTTGATCCGCCAGACCAGGCGGCCCTCGAGCAAGTGCTCGGGTATCTCAACCTGTCTTCCGGGGCAGCCGACCCGTCGTTTCTCGCCAACCTGAACCGGTTATACGTTGCCCACCGGCACCCTGATTCGACCGAATACCCCTGCGTGGCGGTTCTGGAATTCCTGGCAACGGTGCTCGCAGCACGCCAGCAATCCAACCAGCACGTCGGTCAGGCTGTCGCGATCGTCGATCTTCTCCGTCATCATGTCCTGCCCGGGTACTTGGAATTCCATCGCGACCTACTGTTCCATCAAACGGCCGGCAGTCTCTTTTCTCCATTCTTTGTTGGCCGCGTGTGTGAGGTGCTTCTGCGGGAATACGACCCGGGCGATGATCCTCAGGTAGTGGTTCAAAAGGTTATCGAGCAACTGAACGACTATGTCGGCCATCGTCCTGTGGCAACGCTGGAAAACCAGAAGGTCGAACCGTACGAACACGAGGCGGTACGTCCGGTGCCACTGTATGTGCGCGGCGCAGGCGTCGCTGAAGGTCCCGCATCGCATGTTATTTCGATCGCCTTGAAGCTGCTTCAGGAAACCGATCCGGACCTCTTGCGCGAGGCGCATTTTGATCCGCAACAACTCGAGGAACTGGCCCTGGATCCACGGGCCTACGACTTCGATCATCCGGTCAACAAGCGGCCCAACTATCATTTTGGCCAGTGGGACCCGCATCAGATCGACGGCAAAGGTCGGTATCGGCGTTATGTGGTGCAGGAAGTCGCGTTGTCAGCGATGATGCGTCGGCTGGACGACGTTACGGATCTGCCGCGCGAGGAACTCGAAATGGAGGCCGCGGCCGTCTTGGCCGGCACGATCTTGATGGCTGCAGGCGTCAGCGGCTCGGGGCCGGACAGCCACGATTCCAGCGTAACGCTTTCGACCTTATTGCCTCGCATTGCGCGATATCGCGACGAGTTCTACGATCGGCTACTCACCCGCATGACCGGCGACCACGCAGTCCGGCTGCGCCAGGAAGCACGAGAGCGGAAGCAGCCATTCGGTGGAGCCCGCCAACATCTCAACGCGGAACTCGCACGCCGGCGTGCCTCGCAATTAGAGCATGTGCAGCTCGCCAGGATCTTCGCCCGCATGGGGTTCGCCGAAGCTGCGACGCGTCAAGTTAATGTCATTCCCACCGCCTCGGCGCGGATGCTGTGCCAAATCGACTGCTGGCTGACCGAACTCGATCTGGCCATTCGACGCGGAGCGCCGGAAGCGGCAAAGGAACTGGTCCCGCGCATCACCGACCTGCTCCACCGCGGCATCGAGTGCGGCGCGATTATCGATCCGCGAAACATTCTCGGCTTCGACGCTCATTTCAGTTTGTTCCCCGCGATGGAAAACAGCGTCCATGACCATCGTGCGGATGAACTGGTGCGATTGGTCGAACAAGTCTGCAATGGCTATGCCAGAATCTGGAGCGAATTCGCAGCTCGCGACCGGCAGGAAGTCTGTCGAGTCGTGTCGCGGGAATTCGAAAAATTCGCGTCGTGGTGGCATAAGTTCGCCGCCCATGAGGTCAAAAGCGTTGATGCCATCGATTCGTTCGATGCGTACCGCGCCGCCACGCGCGTCGCCGAAGCACTCAACCTGTGGCATCGAGGCGGTGCCGCCGCCGGCGATGTCGCTTTTTGGGCACCCCACGCCGAGATGTTTGATTCGTCTCGCGCCTACGCACTCGTCATTGAAGCCCTGCTGGAAAAAAATGATTTCGTCGCATCACTGGCTTTGATGGTCCATTGGTTGAGTCAAGCCGATCATATCCCGCTGCATGCCGGCGAGAATTCATTCCATGATCTGGCAGAGCGATGGCTGCTTCAGTTGCTCAACTCCGACACCGCCAACACAAGCGCGAACGGCAACACGACCGCCAGGACCGATCCCGCCTCACTCGCCCGACGTATGCTCGACTACTTCGAAGCCAATGCCGAGTCCTTCTGGGAAGTGCCTCGCTTCGAACTCGCCGAACCCAAGTCGAAACGCCGTCCTCGATCCGACGATGCGAACAGCAAGAACTGGCAGTCGAACCGGGACGACTCCGGGGACGACGACGACCAGGATCGACTCGACGAATTCGCCGATGACAGCCTGTCCCAGCACCGCGACCGTCCGCGCCGCAGCGACGATTCCGACGCCGACGACGATCCATGCGATGGCGACCAGGATGATGACCGGCTTTTCGGCGCTGCCTACGACGAGATGGTCTACCGCGACACCACCGACGACGGCGTCGATGGAGCCATCTTCGAAACCAGCAGATCGTCACAAGACGAATTCACCATGGAGGCGGAACGGATCGTCGATCGCACCGCGTTCCTCGGCTGCCTCGCTCGACTCTGGAAAACCGTCGTCACCAGCCGAGCTTGGTCTGATCCCGGACCGAATCCCGAAAAAACGCTTCAAGATCGCCAGGATGCGGTGGCCCGTTGGCGGAAACAGGCGGAAACCAATCGCGATCGACTCGTCGAACTGCTCGATGCCATCCACCGCTATCGCATCCCCGATCCCAAGGGCGATATGGATTCCATGATCGAGTTCGACCAACGTCGAGCCACCAAGGAATCGCTGCTGGACCAGATCGTCTCGAACACGGTGGAAACCACGGACGCGGAGCGGATCCTTGCGGCTGCGGAGTCGGGACAGATTCCGAACAAGAAAGACAACTCGCCCGATGCCGATCAACTGGAAATCACCCGACAGTTGAGTTTCATTCTCCGCAATGACATCGATTCGATCCGCGCTAACTGGTCGCGATTAACCAAATCACTGGCCTCAAAACCGCTGCTTTATGTGCCGCTCACCAAAGGCGGCGAGCCTCGTGTGATCGTCGCTACCCGCGTCCGACAACGGGGCATCCAGGACCTGCTGACCTTCCTGCCTCGACTGGGCCTCATCCGCGAAACCTGTGAATTACTCGACGTCGCGCGCCGGATGGAAACCGATCACCCTATCGGTGCCGGCGCTGTAACCGAGTTCGATGAACTGTTCAAACGCGGATACAAAGCGATCGTCGAGAGCCTCGTCATTTCCAGCAAAGGATGGGGAAAAGGCTCCGGACGTCCGCGCGAAGAAAGTGCGTCCAGTGCCCTCGTCGGATGCCTCGAAAAACTGACCGAGTCTCTGCTGCTGTGCTGGCTCAACCATAGCCGGACCTTGCGATTGTCGGTGATGGAAAAAGTCCACGACAAGGACGTATGGGGACACATGGTCGAGTTCATTCAGCGATTCGGCGGAGGATTGTTCACGCAACGGTTCCTCAACCAAGGTAATATCCGGTCCATTCTGCATCAGGGGGCCGATAATTGGCTGGAAAAACTGCGGGAGAATCGTGAAGACGAGTTCGGCTCGGAATTGATTGCGGCGCTCGACCGCGGCATAACCTATAGCTACATCGCCAACCATATGACGCTGGTCCTCGAAGC
>JBJOLO010000127.1:0-6797 GCA_046045565.1 Planctomycetota bacterium
GGCCAGCCTGCGTCCCGTTGGCCATTTCGGCGAGGCGAATTGCTACCGTGTTTGGCCAATCTCGCATATATTAATGTCCAAATGATCTTGCTGGATCCGAGCCTGAGTTCCAAACGAAGGAATTGCCGATGCGACGCTATTCGCCCTTGCTGACATTGATGGTCTGCTTCGTGCTGCTGTGTTCCCTGAACCTGGCGACGGCAACCAGCGCTACCGCGGCACCAACTGCCGAACAGCGAAAGCAGGTATCGCGAATCGATTCCTTGATCGGCAAAGCCGGCAACCTGTTCCGCGACAAGAAATTCCAGGAATCGTCGGAGGCGATCAAGGAGGCACAAGAGCTCATGGAAAAACTTGCCGGCTCGAGCGGCAAGGATGTGCTTCCGTTATTGGATGACTCCTTCCGCAAATTACAGAAGGCGCACGGTCTGTTGGAGTTGGAAGGGATTACGCTTCCGGAACTGAAGAAACCCGCTGACATCATCGGCTCCAAACCTGCCGGCGGAACCGCTCCACCAGCGGGAGCCATCACCTTCACCGGTTCGGTCGCTCCGCTATTGATTGCGAAGTGCGGTCGGTGTCACGTCAACGACAACAAAGGCATGTTCAGCATCGGCAACTACGACGAATTGATGAAGGGCCCGAAGGAGGGCAAGGTTGTGTTTCCGGGCGACGCGGATGGAAGTCGCTTGGTTGAGGTCATCGTCAGCGGCGACATGCCGCGCGGAGGTCTCAAAGTTTCTCCGGAAGAATTGGCGATCTTGAAGCAGTGGATTATGGACGGCGCCAAGTTCGACGGCCCCGCCGACAAGACCAAAGAGAGCTTGTCCAAACTGGTACCCGATGCAAAACCGGCTGACGCTCCGACGCTGCAGGTGATGAAATCGACGGGCAACGAAACGGTGAGTTTCGCCAACGAGATCGCAGGAGTGCTCGCCAATCAGTGCGGCGGTTGTCACGGTACCATGCGACCACGCGATAACTTTAGCCTCGCGACCTTCCAGGCACTGCTGAAGGGCGGCGACAGCGGTCCGCCGATCGTTCCCGGCAACCCCGAAGAGAGCCTGCTCGTCAAGAAACTGAAAGGCACCGGTGGCGGACAGCGAATGCCGCAGGGCAAACCGCCGCTCGAAGATGCGTTCATCGCCAAGATCGAAACCTGGATCAAGGAAGGCGCAACGTTCGATTCGTCTGATCCCGCCATGAATCTCGCCCGCGTCGCGGCACTCTCCAAAGCCCTGCGAGCCACCCACGAAGAACTTGCCGAAGACCGCGGACGACTTGCCTCGGATAACTGGCGATTGGCCATGCCGACCGCGGAACCAACCAAGTTTGAATCGAAAAACTTCCTGCTCTACGGCAATGTCGGCCCCAATTCACTCACCGAAGTTGCCGATGTCGCCGAATCGGTCATCCCGCGCATCGCAACCATTTTCAAAGCCGATACCGACACACCGCTCCTGAAAGGGCGCATGACGCTGTTCGTCTTCGGCCAGCGTTACGACTACACCGAATTCGGACAGATGGTCGAAAAGCGAGAACTGCCGAAGGAATGGAAAGCGCATTGGCAGTTCGATATCCTCGACGCTTACGCAGCGATGCTCATGCCGCGTAGTAAAGACGATGCGATGGAGGCCTTGCTCGGCCATCAGATTGCATCGGCCTATGTCGCCAGCCTCGGCAATGTGCCGCGCTGGTTTTCCGAGGGATGCGGTCGCATGGCCGCAGCCAAGATCGATGCGGCCGATAAACGGGTCGCCGCCACCAACGAGGCAATCCCCGAGGCCATTTCCACCTCGACGAAACCGGACGATTTCTTGACGGGCAAACTCTCCATGGAGTTGCGTGATGTCGCCAGTTACAGCTTTGTCTGTTTCCTGGTGCAAAAGAATCCGAAATCGTTTGACCAGCTGCTCGATGCCTTGCGGAAGGGAACCGATTTCGAAAAAGCGTTCGCCGCAACCTACCGCGCAACCCCCAACCAGGTCGCCGAACTCTGGGCCAAACAACCCGCGTCGATCAAAGGCAAATCCGGGGCACGCACCAATAAGAAATCGTGAGGCGATATCGCCTCGGTAATGGTGCATCATGCGGATGATCGAAGCGGACTCGGCTGAACAGTACCTTCGGGAATCCGGCCGACTCGAACCGCACGAGACGATTAGCGCGAGCACGCTTGCAGGCGGCGTATCTAATGTCGTATTACGCTGCGAGTCGAATCTTCGCCCCGCGTTCATCCTCAAGCAGTCGCGCCCTCAACTGCGCACCGCTGACCCCTGGTTCTGCAGTCCCGAACGCATTTGGCGTGAAGTGGCTACGCTGCAGTTATGCAACCAGATTCTGCTTCGTCCGTCCATGCATCCGTCGCGGGCAATCGTTCCCGAACTGCTATTCGCTGATCACGAGAATTTCGCCTTTGCGATGACTGCGGCTCCCGAGCCTCACTGCACCTGGAAATTCTCCCTGCTGCAAGGCGAATGCTCCCATGACATCGCAGCCGATTGCGGCACCCTGCTGGGAACCTTACATGCCGAAACCTGGCATGATCCGGAGGTCGCCCGGCAGTTCGATGATCGCAATTTCTTCGATGCGTTGCGGCTCGACCCCTACTACCGTTTTGCCGCCGAAAAAGATCAAGAATTTCGCGACGACCTGCTCACGCTGGTCGAAACCGTGTGGCAGCAACGCCACGCGCTGGTGCATGGTGACTTCAGCCCCAAGAACCTGCTGACGTTCTCCAACGGTTGCATGCTGATCGACTTCGAAGTGGGACACTATGGCGATCCGGCATTTGACCTCGGCTTCTTCCTCACACACCTCGTGCTGAAAGCGATCCATCGTTCCCACGATGCCAACGCCTACCTGTCACTGGCCGACCATTTCTGGGACCGCTACGCAGCCGTGGTCCAACCTCGCTTCGATGCAGGTACGCAAGTTGCTTCGACATGGAACCAACTCCAAGCGCGCGGCTTGCAGAATCTCGCGGGCTGCCTCATCGCGCGCATTGCCGGTAAGAGCAAAATCGATTACCCGGTGGACCCGCACGCCGTTCGAACCATCGTCCGATCACTATTTCGCGAACGTCCTGCCGACTGGTACGCGGCACGCCCCATGGTCGTCGATGCTGTGAACCGTGCGAAGAACCGCCTTCCCTAACCCATCCGGAGACACCATGCCCCGAATTGACCGGATTTACGCCCGCGAAGTGCTCGACAGTCGAGGTAATCCGACGGTCGAAGTGGAGATCGAGACTGTCGGACTTGTCGGCCGGGCGATGGTTCCTTCCGGAGCAAGCACCGGAAGCGCCGAGGCACTCGAACTTCGCGATGGTGATCCGAATCGCTATGCCGGTCGCGGAGTGCGGCAAGCCGTCCGGAATGTTCGCGAAGTGATCGGTCCCGCGATCGTCGGCATGGATGCTTGCGACCAGCAGTCGATCGACCGGCGACTGATCGAACTCGATGGCACGCCAAATAAATCCCGATTGGGTGGCAATGCCATTCTCGGAGTTTCCCTCGCCACGGCCGTCGCAGCGTCTGCCGCCCGCCACATGCCGCTTTACCTGCACCTGAACGAATTGCAGGTCGCTGCCGGCACGCAGGCCATTCCCGCCCCCGCCGTGCCCACGCCGATGACCAACATCATCTCGGGCGGTCTGCATGCCGGCGGCAATCTCGATTTCCAAGACATCCTGGTCATGCCGCACAACGCTCCTGATTTCGCAACCGGACTGGAATGGATCGTCCGCGTCTACCGCGAGCAAGGTCGCTTGCTTTGTGAAGCTGGCTACGAAGGCCGACTGGTCGGCGACGAAGGCGGCTACGGACCGCGACTGAAGTCAAACCGCGAAGCAGTCGAATTCGTGGTACGCGCCATCGAAGCAGCGGGACTGCGCCCAGGTCACGACATGGTGATCGCCATCGATGTCGCAGCAACCCACTTCGCTCATGACAGTGAATCTCCTGGCAGCGAATCTCCTGGCAGGGAATATCGCCTTGCTTCCGAACGCAACCGAGTGCTCTCCGCTGATCAAATGATCGATCAACTTGAGCACTGGGTCGATGCGTTCCCGATCGTCAGCATCGAGGACGGACTCGCGGAAAACGATTGGGAAGGCTGGCAACGATTGACCTCGCGATTGGGATCACGAGTCCAACTGGTCGGTGACGACCTGTTTGCAACCAATCCAGCCCGACTCCGGCGCGGGATCTCGCTTCACGCAGCCAACAGCGTGCTGATCAAAGTCAATCAAATCGGGACGCTGACGGAAACGTTCGAGGCGATCTCGATCGCCAGGTCGGCCGGCTATGGATTCGTCGTCTCGGCGCGAAGCGGCGAAACCGAAGATGACTTTCTTGCCGACTTGGCGACAGCCACCGCAGCGCCTTCGATCAAGATCGGATCGGTTGTTCGCAGCGAACGGCTCGCCAAGTACAATCGGCTTCTGCGGATCGCCGAACAACTCGAGGGGTAATCATGTCTAAGTATGTCTGCCAGCCCGACCAAGGCTCGCATCACGAGATCTTTCCCGGTGTGCACATTCGCACTTTTGCGGCCGAGAAGGTGATGCTGTCCTTCGTTGAATTCGCCCCGCATGCGGAGGTGAAACTCCACCAGCACCCGCACGAACAGGTCGGAATCCTGTTGGAAGGTGAACTCACTTTCGAGATCGGCGACGAAACTCACCGCGTTCTGCCGGGTCAGATGTGGCGGATACCGGGCGGCACCCCGCACCGCGCTGTAGCCGGCGATCGCCCCGTCAAGGCACTCGATGTCTTCTGTCCGATCCGCGAGGATTACCTATAGCGCCTTTTTCATTTGCTCCGTCCAGCTCAACATCGGGATCCCATGAGCACTTGCAAAGACGACGGGCTGGAGGATAATGGGGTCATGAGTCGCCTGGAATACTTGTTTTGGTTTTTCTTTCGCCCTGTCTTCAACGGGGCGCGGGGGTCGTTCTAGGCCGATTCCTGAGATGCAAACACCAACGCCCCGGAAATCGCAGCCGATTTCGCGGGGTTTTTTTATTGGAACTCTTGTTCGGGAGCAGCAGCGATGATCGTTGTCATGGAAAAAGGTGCCACGCAGGAACAGATCGATCACATGGTCCAACGCGTGGAAGGCTTGGGCCTACGTGCTCACGTGATCGTGGGCACGGAGCGAACGGTCATCGCGGCCATTGGCGAGAAACGCCAGGAGACGCGCAGCTCGCTGGAAAGCGGCCCCGGCGTCGCTGAAGTGGTCCCGATCCTGGCACCGTACAAAGTCGCAAGCCGCGAAGTCAAAAAGGAACCGACCCAAATCGTGGCCGGAAGCCTGAAGGTTGGCGCCGGCGCCATCGGGATCATCGCCGGGCCGTGCTCGGTGGAAAATGAGGAGCAAATCCTCAAGACGGCACACGCCGTTAAAGCCGCCGGAGCCACGGCACTGCGCGGTGGAGCATTCAAGCCGCGAACCAGCCCCTACAGCTTCCAAGGCCTGAAAGAGGTCGGGCTCAAGTTGCTCGCCAAAGCCCGCGAACAAACCGGACTCGCGATCGTCACGGAAGTCATGTCGACCGAAGACGTGCCGCTGGTGGCCGAGTACGCCGATGTGCTGCAGATCGGCGCACGAAATATGCAGAACTATCGCTTACTCGAGGCCGTCGGCGGTACTCGCCGGGCTGTGCTGCTGAAACGCGGCCCCAGTGCAACCATGGAAGAACTGCTGCTCGCCGCCGAGTACATCCTGAACGAAGGGAACTCGCAGGTGATGCTCTGTGAACGCGGTATCCGCACCTTCGAGAATCACACCCGCTTCACCTTGCCGCTCGCCAGTGTCCCCTACCTTCACCACAAGACACACCTGCCGGTTGTCGTCGATCCCAGCCACGGCACGGGACACACCTACCTCGTCCCCGACATGGCGGCAGCCAGCGTCGCTGCCGGCGCCGATGGACTCATCCTGGAAGTGCATCCCGATCCCGAGCGGGCCATGAGCGACGGTTACCAATCGCTGAATTTCAGCCAATTCGAGGACACGATGCGCCGCTGCCGGAAAGTGGCCGCTGCCGTCGACAAGACGATGTAGCGATCGCCAGGGCATGCACCTTGCCGGTGACGACGCACCGGAGCGCATACCAAAACGTTTCGAGCCCACATCACAGGGCGCTGTAGCGGTGCGTCTTCGCCGATTGATCACGTCCCAGCAAATCACACCAACCTGCGATCGGCCCCCCACACCCGTACTGCTACGGCTAGCCGATTGCATCCAAATCGGTTCGGCGTGTGGACTCCAAGAACGATTGCAGAAGAATCTGCGCCGCGAGCTTATCGCGCTGCTCTTTCCGCTTGCGACGCGTTGATCCGGCCTGGATAAGAATCGACTCCGCCTCGACCGTCGTATAGCGTTCATCGTAGAGCTGCACAGGGATCGCGGTTTGCTGCTCAAGCCAAGCAGCAAACCGTCTTGCCTCGCCCGACTTCTCGCTTTCCCGGCCATTCGTGTGAATCGGCAGGCCGACGACGAAACCAACTATTTGGTGCTCGGCCACTAATTTCGCGATCCATCGCTCCTCCTGCTGAGCGTTGCCGCGAGCATGCGTTTCGAGCGGCGAAGCAAACCGCTGCCCCGGGTCCGAGATCGAAATTCCGATTCGCACGGTGCCGTAGTCCACACCCGCCAGTCGGCCAGTTTGCGGCAAAACCTTCATGGTCGGCTATCGAGTCCCACTTTCTTCGATCGGTTGACGCTGCTTGCTATCGACAAAATACCCATGCCGCAAAAACCGTAGCGTGTACTCGTGCACCGTTTCGTCA
>JBJOLO010000316.1:0-4609 GCA_046045565.1 Planctomycetota bacterium
TCTAAAACGCGATGCTTTGATGATTCATGTAGTCATCCATCGAAAAGCCCTACGCGAAGCGGATCGCCTCGCTGTCGCCCGTGGAGCGGATCGACATTCTGATAACTTGTCTTCGTAACCAACGGTTCCTGTTCAACGAAGCCTCGGTTCGACAAGCCGTTAGTCAGAAAGACATGTTTCCGTTGTTCGACGACGTCTTAAATGAATCAGTGGAGATTCACTGATCAAACGCTCGCGGCCGATTCACCGAACCGGGGCTCGGTACTAGCGGCCTTTATCCATGCCGGTGCCGCGCCGCAGTGCGCCGGATCCGAATCGAGCGGCGATTTCATCCGCCACGCGATCCAATTCCTTTTGCCGTTCCCGTTCCGGTTGATCGAAGAGTTGCTGCTGGATGATCGATGTTTCCGTGAGTTTGTGGACGCCGAAGCCGAGCAGTCGGACGGGAAGGTGTTGAGGTGGCAGGCGAGTGGTCAGCAGTTCCAGTCCGGCGTCGAGCAATTCTTGCGTGACGTGGGTGGGACGCGGCAACGTCAGGGAACGTGTGATTGTGGAGAAGTCCGACAGGCGGACTTTAAGCTCGACCGATCGGCCTTGGATTTCGTGACGTCGCAGCCGGCGGGCCACCTGTTCCACCAGTTCGACCAACCATGCCCGCAAGATTTCCGCGTCTGCGATGTCGGCGGCGAAGGTTGTTTCTTGTGAAATCGACTTTGCTTCGCGATCGGGCACGACAGGGCGATCATCGATGCCGTGTGCCAATTCCCAGTAGTGGCGGCCGGACGACCCGAACAGTTCTTCTACGGTGGAGACCGGCATTTGACGCAGTTGTCCGATGGTGCGAATGGCGAGTCGCTCGAAGAGGCGTCCCGTCACTTTGCCGACACCCCAGATGCGTCCGACTGGCAGCGGATCGAGGAACGCTTGGACTTCCCCGGGCGCGACCACGACGAACCCGTCCGGTTTGCCCAGGTCGCTGGCGATCTTGGCGAGAAACTTATTCGGCGCGACCCCGACCGAGGCGATGAGGTGCAGTTCGTCGCGGATCTGTCGTTTGATGCGCCGCCCGATCTCGGCCGAGGTGCCAAACAAGGGCTCGCTGCCTCTGCAATCGAGAAACGCCTCGTCGAGCGACAGCGGTTCAACGAGCGGCGTGAATTGTTCCAGGATCAATCGGATCTTCCGCGACACTTCGGCGTAGTAGTCGATGCGCGGCTTGAGAAATACGGCTTGGGGACACAGCCGTCGTGCTTGTGCAGCGGACATGGCGCTGTGCACACCGAATTGCCGCGCGACGTAGTTGGCCGCGCAAACCACACCGCGACCCTCGGCCGATCCGCCCACGATCACCGGCCTGCCGACCAGCGACCGATCGTCACGCTCTTCGACCGAGGCGTAAAAGGCGTCCATGTCGACGTGCAGCATCATGGCAACGCAATCCATTGACGCACGAGGTCCTCAACTTCCTCCCCTTCCAGAGTTTCATGCGCGAGTAGATGATCGGCGATCGCGGCGACTGCCGCCCAAGGAGCGTCCTCGTTTAACATCCGATGGAGACGCGCGGTTGCCTGTTCCAGATACGTTAGCCGTTGTCGTTCCGATGGGATCAGCGCAGCGGCCGCGTCCCACGCCATCCGCCAATCTGCCGCCCACTCGGCAACGAAGCCCGGGTGATACGGCTCGCCACTGTAGATCATTTCTGCGACCGGACCGGCCAGCGCCACCAGGATCGACTTCTCGTGCAGCTTGCGGCCGGAGAACTGATCGCGAGGCCACTCCACCCGAATGTCAGCGTATCGCTCGGGGCCGTCGTCCCGATCCGGTTCGATGGTGACCGAGCGAACCCGAGCGCCGACGTAAACGGCCATCATCGCGTGGCCGGCCTCATGGTAAGCGTCGATTTCAGACATGCGGCACCGATATGCTTCGAAAGCAAAGCGGACATCGTGGTTGCCCGTGATCGCGCCGTTTGCGTTTCAGCACTTTCATGAAGTTTTTTCGGCCTCGCCCATATGACGCCCTGAGCCTTGCACCCAACCGTGACCGCACTCCGGTACTGCCGCGCTCTCTCATGGGCAGGGAGCACGGCGATTGTGTCGATCCGTTTCGTGGATCAGTTTACCAGACCGGCGATTCAAGGAAACATCGCGAATCAACGCGTTGTGCGATCGGGAGCGCGCCGTTGTGCGTAATGGCTGCTTGCTTTCTCGATCATTACGGAATGCTTTTGAACCGTTCTGCAAAAATAAATGCACGACCCCGGCGTTGCCAGCAACCTGATGGCGCTGCGCGTTGGGCTGCAGCGGATCACGATACTTCTTGTACTTGGCTTGAGACTCTGCGTCGCGACGCATGGTGGCGATGGCCGTGATCGGATCTCGTTGATGTTACCGTGAGGCCCCGGTGTGCGCGCTGCAACCATGCCTGCGAGTTGCGTCGGCATGGGATTTGCCACCCGTTGCGTTAGGTTCGCTTCGCAGCGGTGCTCCCTGCCAGCGCAGAGGAGGCATCCATTTGCATGCTACGTCGCCAGCGACTCGCAATTCTGCGAGCCCCGGTCGAGCAATGCACGGAGCGCTACGGAGGGCTCATCTCATGACTCGCATATTTTCACACAAGCAGCCGGGAATGACGCGTCTCTTGTTGAGCGCAACTTTTGCGCTTTTGCTTGGGACGTTGGGAATCGTGATCGCTCAAGATTCACCGATTCGTCGTGAAAAAGGTTCGGCTTCCTCTGCGGAATTGCAGCGGAGCAAGTCGGCGACGCAGGAAGAGAAGCGACGCGAGAAGGAGCCGCCGAAGCCGGAACTGCGGCCCAAGTCGGGCGCCGAGTTGCAGCAAAAGGAGCCGATTAAACCGCCGCCGAAACTCGTTCCCGGGACGCCCCCGCAGCGCGAGTCACCTCCGCTGCGTCGACCCGGCTTGCAACCAAGGTCGCCGGAACGCCAACCGCCGCCGCGGCTTCAGCCGCATCCTGTACCTCAGCTTCAGCCGCAACCTGTACCTCAGCTTCAGCCGCAACCTGTACCTCAGCTCCAGCCGCAACCGGTCCCTCAGCTCCAGCCCCGCCCCAAGCCACAACCACACCCACAACCTCAGCCTCAGCCGCCTGCAAAAAATCTGCCCGGATTAGGCCAGGAGCCACCGACGATCGAATTGCCTCCGACACAGCTTCAAGACACCGGCACGGGTGAGGTTAGCGAGTCGTTACGCATCGCCACCTTTAACACGCGGCTTACCTCGCCAGTGTTCAACACCGAAGCATTCGACAGCGCGCAAACGGCAATCGACACCGGCAAAGTGGCTGACCGAATTCTCGATTTGGCGAGCCAAGATGGGGTGGACATCATCGCACTCAACGAGGTGTGGGATGAGCATTCGAAGAAGATGCTGGTTGAGAAGCTTTCTCCGGTGTTTCCCTACTACATCAAAAAGATGGACGACGGCAACGACGTGTTCGGCACGGACTTGTCGGTTCCGAAATTGGAAGACAGCGGTTTGATGTTGTTCAGTCGATTTCCCATGGAGTCGTTCCGTGTCGGGGCTCCGGTCCAGCCTCGCATGTCGGCCTTCCGTTGTTTCTCCGAAAGTTCCGGGATCGATCAGATGGCCGCCAAGGGGGTGGGGGTGGTCGTGATTCGCAATCCGTCTTCCCACCGTTTGTATGTGGTTGCATTCACGCACTTGCAAGATGGAGACAAATCGGATCGGGCATCGCAGATGAAAGAGATTGAGCAAGTGATACGCCAGGTTCGACAACTGAATCCCGAGACCACGCGCGGGGAGGTGTTCGTGATGGGGGATCTGAACATCGCAGGATGCAGTCCCAGCGACGAGAAGCCGCTTCAGTACGATCCGACCGAGCCCAACGAGCAGGAGTGGCGGAAGTTCTTTTGGACGAAGGGCAGTTACTTTACCATGCCCCTTTATGACGCGTGGGCCTGGACGACATCGGCCTTTGATCGCGGATTTACCTCGCCTGGTGGAGGCTCACGACTCGATTACATCATTCACGAGTTCGAGCCGGGTCATGAAGCGTACGTGGTGCAGCACATCCATCACACGTTGTCGATGACCAATAGTGATCATACGGCCGTGTTGGCGGATCTGAACCGGCCCGCACCGTTTTGCAATCCGCGATTGGCACGGCGTCCCTCGGCTGAACCGCAATTTGCCAACGAGTCGTGGGATTGGGTTGAGCCGGGTAAGCCTCCGCAAATCGCCTTTCACGGCAAGCTTCGTTATCCCGGTTCGATGCAGTGGTATCGGTTTGATGGGCCGGGTACTTACAGTTTCGCAATCCCTTACGATCTGTACAACGAAGGTTTGCGGCTGACCTTGTACCAGAAAGACGATCTGACCACACCGATCGATGTCTACAAGGAAGAGATGAGCGTGCAACTGATGGGCACCGATCCGCCGGTCCCGTTTATGGTGGGCAAGTACCATATCCCGACCGCTCCCTTTTTTGTTCGCGTTAGCAATCCCCAGAATCGCGCGTGGCACGGCGACTATTCGATGGCCGTACATCGTCACAAGGGGACGAGCATGGAGGACGCGATCATCCTGTTCCCGGGCGAGGCAGCCCTCGATCCTCACCCTCCCACCA
>JBJOLO010000326.1:0-10253 GCA_046045565.1 Planctomycetota bacterium
AGAAACGGTCGTCTCGTCGGATCGTTTGTCTTGCGACATCGATGCGGGGCGTGTGACCGACGATACCCGGTGGACACTGAGATTCAAAGCGATTTATCCGGATGGAGCGAGAACGCGCGACATCGCGATCCGGATCCGCAATACGGTCCCGGAACCCGAATTTGTGCTCGACGCACCCTCGACATGGAACGGCCGCGACGTGATTGAGGTTGTCCCGCGAATCGGCAATCTGGACGCGCTGAAAGCGGCCGGTGCTGCCGAACTTCGGTATCGCTGGCGCGTTTCCAACGGCGCGGTCATCAAACAGGTTGCTGATGACCGACTGATCCTGCGACGCTCGCAATATAGCGGGCCGATCCGTGTTACAGCCTCGATCGACAACGGCGGTCCCGAAGTTGCGGCCTCGATCGCCATCCAAGTGACCGAGCCCTCGTCCGATCCCTGGGTCGATCGCGAACCGGAAAAAGACGAGCAACCCGAACAAGGCCAGTTCTATGCTCGCAACGACCGCAACGAAGGAATGTTGTACTACAACGGCAAACTGGACGAACCGGCCGATGCCGTCTTCCTCCACGTTTTTGCCGACGACCGGCAGTTCAAGGCAGAGACAAAATCGGTCGGGGCCGACCAGCGTTATGCGTTCACCGTCAAGCTCCAGCCGGGACTGATCAAGTACCGTGTCGAGTTCGGGGTGCGGAACGGCGGAAACGAAAAAGTTCTCAAGCGCGTTGGCGATCTGGTGTGTGGCGACGTGTACCTGATCGACGGACAGTCGAACGCGCTGGCTACCGACACCGGCGAGGATTCGCCGCGCGAAGCGAGCGAGTGGATTCGCAGCTACGGCGGGCCGACGGGTCGCGACGACGGGCTGTCATGGGTTCGCGAGCGCATTCAGGAAGCCGAACGAAATCAACTCGCGAGGCCCAATCTGTGGTGCCGTCCTGTCTGGAAGCGAAACGCGCCCGAACACCAGGCAGAACTTGGCTGGTGGGGTATGGAACTTGCCAAGCGACTCGTTGCCAGTCAGAAAATGCCCGTCTGCATCATTCAGGCTGCAATCGGCGGCACCCGGATCGACGAACATCAACCTTCGCCCGGCAATCATGCCGACCTGAGCACGATGTACGGTCGCATGCTTTGGCGCGTGCAGCAGGCTCGACTGACCCACGGAGTGCGTGCGGTGATCTGGCATCAGGGCGAAAACGATCAAGGCGCCGACGGTCCGACAGGCGGTTACGGCTGGGAGACCTATCAACAATTTTTCGTCGACATGTCTGCCGCCTGGAAGCAGGACATGCCGAACATCCGGCACTATTACCTTTTTCAAATCTGGCCGAATGCCTGCGCGATGGGAGGCCGCGACGGTTCGGGCGACCGGCTCCGCGAGGTCCAACGCACCTTACCGCGAATGTTCTCGCAGATGAGTATCCTATCCACGTTGGGTATCAAGCCGCCGGGCGGCTGTCACTATCCACTCGAGGGCTGGGGTGAGTTTGCTCGGCTGATCCAACCGCTGATCGAACGCGACTGTTACGGCGTCGCTCCGACCGGCTCCATCACGCCGCCGGATCTGCGGCGGGTGCGTTACACCCATGCCGAGAAGGACGAGATTGCGATCGAGTTCGACCAGCCGGTAACATGGCGCGAAAATTCGGCTCGCGAATTGTATCTCGATGACCAGCCGGCCGAAGTGATCTCGGGCACTACGTCGGGAAACAGCGTCGTGCTCAAGCTCAAAGCGCCAACGAAAGCAAAAACGATCACGTATCTGAAGGAACGTGACTGGAGCCAGGACCGTTTGATCCTGGGCGCGAACGGCCTCGCCGCACTGACCTTTTGCGAAGTGGAAATCGAGACGGCCCCCTGATGGCTTTCGGGGTGATTCGGGGAAACGCCATTGACGCAGCGACGTGCCTGGGTTTGGTTGCCGAAAGCTCAGCAGGTTGCAAGGAGTGAATTCGCTTGGCGAGCACGAGAAAATCGAAGTGTGTCATTGAGAGTGACAACCGACACCGCAGGCTTCGCGCTCGTCAGATTACGCTGAGGGAGGGATCGGACCCCGAAGCGTTTGCCGATTTCATCGCTGATGGACTACGACGCGGCAAGGCGATCGATTGCTTCGACTACGTCCCCAGCAATGCACGAATGCTGTATGCCGCGTTACGAGGCATGCGGGTACGGCGGTTTTGCGAATGGGGAAGCGGCATCGGGATTGGACTAGGAGTTGCCGCGATGCGGGGATTGGAGGCGTGCGGGATCGAAATCCACCCAGAACTAGCAGAGGCCTCGCGCCGGCTGCTCGCCGACTATCGCCTGCCGGCTACCGTCATCACCGGCAGCTACTTTGACGTTCCGAGTGCCGCGGACATCTACTTCAACTACAGCTGGCCGAGCCAATGGCGCAGCGTCGAAGAACATTTTCTTACCGTCGCACCACGAAATGCCCGTCTGCTGATCTGCTATGGCGCCGACGATATTCGCTGCAAGCGAATCGTGGAAAGCTCGAGTGCGACTCGCAGGAAAATCAAATGAGTTGAAGATACGGGCAGGAACTCAACGCAGAAGATGGCTCCGAGCAAGATACTTCTCGGAAAACTTCATTCGGTGAGTTCATTCGGATGAACGCTCGTGCACACATCACTAGGTCGCAGCTTTCCTTGTTAACGTTCCGTTGCTTTTGCACCTGGCCTTTCGCACCTGAGACAGATCGTGAATGAGTTCAAGATTAATCCCGGCTTCCTGAACGAACTTCGGACCCGAATCATCGGCGCTCCACAACGCCGCCGGCAGGCATGGCACGCGATGTTCCTTGCCTTGCTGCTGACCGGCGGTTTTGTCTTGTGCGATTCCATGGCTCAGGAAAAAGCCAAACTCGACGTCGATTCGAAGATCGATATGAGTCGCGACTTGATCGGACATTGGAAGCTGCAGGGCGACTGCCGTGATTACTCGGGAAATGAAAATCACGGATTGAATCACGGCGTTGATTTGGACTCAGGAGCCTTCGATGGCCGAGCGTCCTATATCGAAGTACCTCTTCGTCAGGCATTTCAGTTGGGGCGAAATGATTTTTCAATCGCCGCTTGGGTCAAGACGGAAGCGATCGTCGATGACACGTTGGGCGATGTCGTCAGTTGGTACGACCCGCGAACGCGACGCGGTGTGACGGTGAATCTCAAGGCGAGTTCCGGCGGATACCAATCCTCAGGCGATGATCGTCATGTGCACTTTGGCATCGACAATGGGCGACTGAGCGAGTGGGAGGATTGCGGGCGACCGAGTCCGACCAGCAACTACGTCAGTAATTCGCTGACCGTCTTCGACGGCCAGTTGTACGCCGCCACGATCGACGGCAAGGAGGAATCCGATTGGTGTCATGTCTGGCGTTACGCGGGCGGAAAGGAATGGATCGATTGCGGTCGCGTCGGCCAACGCAAGACAACAGGTGTGATGGGTTTAATCGTGTATCAGGGTCACCTGTATGCCGGCACATCGACCTACGATTGGACTCGCGTTTTTTCCGGCGAGTACGAACCGGCTCGTGTGTATCGGTACGAGGGCGGTACGACGTGGACCGATTGCGGTCAGCCCGGCGAAATGCTTCGCATTAACTGCATGGCGATCTTCGGCGGGCGACTGTATGTGGGCGGCGATCGCGGAATGCCGCCACCGGGCGAGAAGCAATGGACGGGACGACCCTATCGGGTCTACGTATGGGAGGGCGGAACAAAATGGTCGGTGGCCGGCGAGTTTCCCGCGGAACCGCCACAGAACTGCTATCCGCACGCCATGGCCGTGCACGACGGACGGTTGTACGTTGGCTATCCCAACGTCTGGGCCTATGACGGTCGAAACTGGGAATTTGCCGGCACGCCCATCGGCGACACGCCCATCGATCAGAAACCGTTTCTGCAAGTGCACGCGCTGGAGGTATTCCGCGGAAAGCTCCTGGCCGGCATGTGGCCGGAGGCTCGCGTCGTCGAGCATCTTGGTAGCGTAGAGTGGGCGGATCGAGGTCGGCTCGGGGATGGAACCGAGATCAACGCGCTGACGGTCTACAATGGCAAACTGTATGCTGGCGCGATCCCGCGCGGTGAGGTTTCACGCTACGACGACGAGCAAGGCTGGACATCGCTCAAGAAATTCTTCTCGCCTCCCGGTTGGGAACCCGGTCCGGCTACGGCACCCGTTCGCGAAGAGATCAACAACTGGACCCGCATCACGAGTTTAACCGTCTATCAAGGACGGCTGTTCGCCAGCCTGGGCAGTTGCACCAGTTCGGCGAAAGATGCGCCCGCGGGACTGCGCGGCAGCGTCTACGCGCTAAAGGCAGGCGAGTGCATCTCGTATGACAAAGACCTCGGTGCCGATTGGAAACACCTCGTCGCACAGCGACGTGGTGGCCAACTCCGGCTCTACATTCAAGGTCAACTGGTGGCGACCTCGGGTTCGTTCCGATCCGACGATTACGATCTCAGCACCGACCAACCGCTTCGCATTGGCGCGGGCGAACAAGACTTTTTCAGCGGTCAGGTGCGCGATGTGCGTCTGTACCGCCGTGCTCTGTCGGAATCAGAAATCGCCGCGCTGGCCAAACAGAAATGAACGAAGTGATGTCTGGACGATTGCGGCTTCGATTCTCGCCCTCTGGCCTGATCGAAACCGGCGTAGGACAACTCTCTACTAGCTGCGGATTCCCAGCAAGTCCCTGGCCTCCGCCTGTCCTGCGGCAGGCCGACCGAACTCGCTGGCCGTTACCCTCGCCAGCGCGACCAGGTGTCGCCAGCGGAGGGCAGGGCGCGTGGCGTGATAATCGTCCCACACCGTTTGGAAATACTTCTCGGCATGCAGCGCGCCGTCCTCGGTGACCGCATAGGCCACCAAGGTCTTGAACACGCGCTCAGCCGGCAACGACCGTTCGCCATATCGCTGCACAATTGCAGTGGCTTGACCTTGGAGATTATTTCGAATCGCATCGTGAAGGTCGGCGATCAAAGCGTCCGCGTCTTTGCTCGCCAAGCGATCCAAATGATGCTTAGCCGGCAAGGGGTCGGACAGCAGGTTGCCAGGATAGTTGCGATCGCGTGCAACTTGCCAGGCACCGATGATTAAGCAGGCGAAAACGTTGCGACCTGAACTCACACGAGCCAGATTTCGCCATGCGTTGGCAGCATCACTGGCGTGAACACCCATCGAGTCGCCGTGCACTGAGCCGGCCGGCTTGAGTCGATCTTCCCATTGCGGCAGTCGTCCACCGTCACGGAGCACAAGGTTACATGCTGCGAGCGAAATCGCTTCGCCAATTGCGTTAGGCTCGATGCCCTCAGCAAGTGCACCGGCTGCAGCTCGCCCCGCGTCCTCCGGAGAACCGGTTGCAAACGTGCGACTAAGTTGCTCGATCAGGGCATCGTCGGCCGGCTTATTGCCCGGCATGCGGCCATTCAACTTGAACTCGTCCAATAGCGAGACCAGCATCGTGCCGTGCGCCGTCATCTCCGCGCGCTGCTGAGGTTCCGCGCGGACGCAATACCGTAGCGATTGACGCAGTAGCGTTAAAGCATGCTCCTTCCCGACGATTTCCTGCATTTGCCAGGCTCGATACGGCAACACCGTACGATGCACCTCCGGATGATGATCGTGTACCGCAGGGATCAATGCGTCGAGTGCACCCTGACGATCGGCCGACACCAAACTCGCCAGAAGCTGTTCTGCATGTCCGACATCGCGACTTCGGATCACTTTGGGTAGCGATGCGAGGTCGGCGGCAGTCGCCGCCGTCGCTGCGGAGACCGGATGTAACACCTCCGCGCTGCGGCCACCGAACTCCTGAATTCGATTGCTGTTGCGGTACAGCACCTTGAGCACTGGTAAGGCAGACGCCTCGGATGGCATCAGCGAGGCCATCGAAAGGGATGGAGCGAGCGCCATGAAGGTATGAAAGCCGATGTAGTCTTCGCCACCGAATGTCCTCGCGTTGGCCAGTGCACCGGCAGCCACCAGCGACTTCAATGACAATCCGCTTCGCAGTCTTTCGACCAGCCAGGGCTGCAAACGCGAAACAGGGGTTTCTTGAAGGGCACAGACCAACGGCTCAAGGTCGCCAAAGGTTAATGATTCTTTCCCGAGATCTTCGGCGAATGCGCGTGGCACCAGTTCCAAGTCCGTGGCCAACGCCGTGCCAAGCGATGCCAGCAAGGTGCCACGACCAACGTCCCGCAAAAAACTGCGACGAGAGCGAATTGCCGACATCTTTTTCTCCTTGACCTTGTTCGCCGCAAGCGGATAGGGACCACTTTCCGTGATGATCGGTCAACAACCCGCTTTGAAAAACGCCACTACAACAAGTCTTACTTTTTCGACTGCAGTTCGATCATCGCTTCCCCCATTTTCCTACCGATCCGACCGAACCAGATGGCGCTGCCGAGATAATGATAGGCATGGTCGCCGCCGACCAGCTTCCACTCCTCAAACTGCTCTTTCCATTTCGGATAGAGTGCCTCAGCGGCCTTGTCGACAAGCTCGTCGGTACGAAAGGCAAGCACGTTTCCCCGGAATTCGGGAACATCGTTCATCGACAACTGAGCCTGTTGAATGGTGAGCATCGGGCCGGTGGCCGGCTTCGAACCGTTTTGGCCCATTGCGGCGATGACGAATGGCAGGTTCGGAGACGCCAGATCCCTCCGCACGTCTTGAACCAGGAACTTGAGGTTCTTCGCATATTCGTCCTGGCCGCCATACTGGTCATTCCATCCTTGAAACCAGACGAAGCCCGCCAATTCGAGCTTCTTTCCTTTGAGCGTGGGAAACAATGTCTCGTAGTTTTCAAACGTGTTCTTCACTTCGGCCAGGATCGAACGGTACGACGAGCCATAGGGTGCCTTGGTGTCGTCCATGGTTGGCAACGGATCGTTCTTTTTGTTTTTCTCGTTCTCGTTGCGAACTCGCTCCTGCGCCTTTGCCAGTTCGGCTTGCAGCAACTCGTCACTCGGCAAACCGGCCGAGGGTGGTCGAAACAGTTGGACCAGCGAGTGACCACCCCATGCGGCTTTGATCAGCAGGACGGGTTCCTCGAAGTGGTTACCGAGGAACGTACCTAATTCCAGTTCCACACCGGTGCGATCGGGTGAGCCGTAACCGATGGTCAATCCGCCATGGCGATTGAGGAATTTGATGAACACATCGTCGCGCACGATCCATTGATCGTCTTTCCGCAGGTGCGCAAATAGATCGCGAGTCTTCGGGTCCTTGGCTTGGTGCTCCAGGAGCTGATTGGGCGCTTTGCCTTCCATGTTCGATTGACCGGCGAGCACGAATACTTTCACCGTCTTCGCGCTGGTCTCAGCTCGCAAAAGATCACTGGGGACGAGCGCAACGCTCATGACGATCAAAACGGTGGCGATGCGAATACGCCTGAACATATTGACTCCTCGATTGCTCGAACCACGACAGCGGGTTGCTGCCACGTTAGGTTGCCCCATTGTAGCAGGCTGCCGCGCAAGGCAGGTCATGGGGAACGGAATGCAAGCGATGCTTTTCGTGACATTTTCTATGGCCACACGCGACGCGGAAGGTACCGCTCTCCCCATGCCGCGCGTCCCGTGACGAACTACGCCATCCGCGCGTGCAACTTCGCACAACCGCGAGTTCATATCGACCGAGTCCGGCGATTTCCAGGCACGTTTTTGCGATCCATGAAACGCATCGGCACGGCATTGGGTTTGCACCTATAAGGTTCGAAGGAACTGCATGAAGTTCGCAGTCATCGTCGTATTTCACGTCAAATGAAAGGAGTGATGCGATGAACCGCTATTTCGTTTACTTGATGGTCTTCGTTGCGGCAATTCTGCTCGCCATGCCCGTCCTCGCAGACAATGTCTACACAGGACGCGTGATGAGTGCCGGCAATGGTCAGATCATGATTATGGAGCCGAATGGCGAGATGAGGTTGTTCAGCGTGGGGTCTGAAGCCAGGATCCTTCACGACGGCAAAGCGGCAGTGCTCGACGATATCGATGATGGCGACGTGGCCAATGTCACGGTCAAATCGAGCGGAGGCAAGTCGATTGTTGTCGCGATCGAAGCGCGATCGATGGGATAGGACCTTCGACGTTGAGCCGTCGTCGAACGGCTGATTGCGTGGAAGGGAAGCGTTTTACTACGAAGGCCAGGAAGAGCACGAAGGGGAAAGCATTCTTTGCTTTTCCCTTCATGTACCTTCGTGAGCTTCGTGGTTGAAGATTGGCTACCGTCGACCGCTGGCTGTCGTCTACTTGCGATCAATGATGACGGTGGCGTGCAAGCCGTCCTCGAGGAACTTCAACGCGAGCACAATATCTTTGAGTTCATGCAGCGATTTTCCGAGACGCGCCGACTTCGAGACCGTTGCGGGCGGTTGATGTGGGTTGTTCGCCGTCCCGTGCATGGTGCAACGGATCGAGTGTCCATCTTCGTCTACGTGGTATTCACCCCCGTCCGGGCAGAAGTGATGGGAGGAATAAACGGCGGAGGCAAATCGTCGCACCTGGATCAGTCGGTCTTCCGCGGACGCCTCGGGCGCATAAGCCGCAGCGGCGCGAGCAAGGCTCGACAGGGGGCCCAGATTGTGCAGGCATGCTGTGCGATTGCTTTCGGCCCACCCTAGGTCGAAGTCCGCCAGCACTCGATCCCAATGCTCGGGTCGCAGCCGAAGCATTACATGACCGACCGGACCTCGATCACGTTTCGTCACCGATTCCGATTCCTGCATGCGCCGCAGGTCGTCGAGGATAAACGGGCGGCTGGCAATGTAGAGACCGTTCCCGATGCGACTCCAGAAGAATCGCCATTTGACCGGTCCCAATTGGAACGCGTAACCGCGGACCGCGGACTCTTTGTCCGTATCGATTCGATAGAAATCCTGGGTCACCCGAAAGAATCCGCCGAACGGACTCTCCTGGCGAGCTTGAACGCTCACAAACCGGTCGAAGTTATCCAAGAAGCGATCCACGATCGCAGGATCTTGAACCGGCACGGAAACGTAGACCGGCGCCTGCAAGGAAGCGACCATCGTGCTGATGGCCAGCACTTCGAACGAATCACCGCCTCGAAAACCGTTTCGCCCATTGAAAGAGCCCATTACTTGGCCGAGGAAATTCGTCAAACCAAAACTGAAGGTGGGTTCGTCATCGTAAACGTGCAGCGCGATCTGGTTGCCGATTCCGCGCGTCAGGAACTCGCCCACCTGCATCGAGCGCATGGCGGCGTCATCGATGCCGAACGGATTACCACGTCCCGAATGCGCCCCCTCCACCGAAACCGGCACATAGAACTCCGAATCGTCCACGGGTGGCTCTCCGCCATCTCGAGTCAAGTGAGCCGCCATCACGTTTGCCGGCATCGTGCGACGAATGCCGCCAACGGTTCCGTCCCCACGCACTTGATACACCATGTCGGGCTGACGGGTATATAAAGCGGCGAAAGGCGCTTTCGGATCGATCGGCAAATCATCAGGACTTGTCCACACAACGGCATGCTTGTCATCCGCCTCAAGCAACATGATGGTGTTAGAGAGTCCATCCGTTACATTCGCAAACCTGACCTGCCGTTTCTCATCAGGAAACAGAAACCGCTTTCCAACCGGCGTAACGAAGCGAGTCTTACCCGCCGCTGTCAATTTCGGATCACCCGACTGATAGATCTCCGGCATGCGGGAAATCAACTTTTTGTTCGCTTCGCTGTCCCACGGCTCATCGAGTTTGAATTGCTGGTAGAGTTCCGCCTGTTCGAGAAATGGCAGCAGATGAACCCGCCAACTGAGGCCCGACTTCTTTCCTTCCCGGTCGAAGCTTACATCGGCCGGAAACTTGGCATAGCTGTCGTGGTAGTTGTGCATCCCCAATGCGATCTGAAGCAAGCGCCGTGCTGCAATCCGGTTGGAAGCGATCGACGGCCCCGCCCGATCCTCCGCCGCCTGCGGTTGCTCAGCCTTCGGCTGCAGCAACGCCTCCAGTCCCATTTGGCTCACGATCGCCTGTTTGTTGAATCGCATGGCGAGACTGAAGATATTGCGCTGCGGAACGGGTAACGCATCGAGCGGCTCGGGGGCTCCGCCCATCGCTTGAGCCAGACTGGCATAGATCGTGTTCTGGATCAGCGGTAAAACAATCGTTTCGATTTGATAACGTTCCGGCGTGACCTTGATACGTAACGCGATCGGATCAAAAAAAGTCTGCCAGTACTGATTGTACTCCTGCAAAAACTGCTCGTACTCGGCT
>JBJOLO010000329.1:0-8842 GCA_046045565.1 Planctomycetota bacterium
TGCGACATCAATCGAAAAAGCCGATTGATACGCCTCTGAATATCGGTCGTGGTAACGCGTCGAAACCTCGATCTGCCGTCACCCTTTGTTTGTTTGCATCACAGCACGGATCCACATCATGGCTTCATCAGCGGCTCCATCCACGTCCCTGGGCGAGAACGACGTCCAAGCGATCAACAATCTTCGCTCCACGTACAGTCGGCTTCGGGAGGAGCTTCGGCGCGTGATTGTCGGTCAGGAGTCGGTGATCGAGCAGTTGGCCATTTGCCTGTTCGCTCGAGGTCACGCATTACTCATGGGCGTGCCGGGTCTCGCCAAAACCCTGCTCGTCAGCAAGCTCGCCGAGACAATGTCGCTAAAGTTCAATCGCATTCAGTTCACACCGGACTTAATGCCGATGGACATCACGGGCACCGACATCTTGCAGGACATGTCGGGTGGCAAGCGTGAATTTCAATTCGTGCACGGCCCGGTGTTTGCAAACATCGTGCTTGCCGATGAAATCAACCGCGCACCACCCAAGACCCAAGCGGCGATGCTCGAGGCGATGCAGGAACACCGCGTGACGGTGGTCGGCAAGACATTTCATCTCGAACCGCCGTTCGTGGTGCTCGCCACACAGAATCCCGTTGAGCAGGAAGGCACCTACCCGCTTCCCGAAGCCCAACTCGACCGCTTTATGTTCCTGATCGAACTGGACTATCCGAGCGAAGCGGAGGAAGTGCAGATCGCGAGGACAACCACGGGCGGTGCCTTGCCGCAACTCGAACATCTACTCCAGGCGTCGCAGATCATCGAGCATCAAAACCTGGTGCGACGGGTTCCGGTGCCCGACCACATTTATGAATACGCTGCGAAGCTGGTGCGGAAGACGCGTCCCGGCGATCCTTCCTCGCCGGCTTGGCTGAAGCCGTACGTGTCGTGGGGTGCCGGCCCGCGTGCCGTGCAGTATCTGATCCTGGGAGCCAAAGCCCGCGCTGCCCTGCTCGGCAGCTACATGGTCCGACTGGAAGACATCCAGGAGGTCGCTCAACCGGTGTTGTCGCATCGCATCATCCTCACCTTCGCCGCCCAAGCGGAACGGCTTGGCGCGAGGCAGATCGTGCAGCGACTCGTTGCGGAAACGGCTCACACCGCGTAAGCCCGATCAGACAGCAGATCGCGTGTTTGAGCCTTTTGGTGTCGAGCACGCGACCGCTCTGCCATGACTGCACTGGAATACGAAGCACCGAACGTCCCGATTGACTGACTTCGCTGCTGTCCCCCACGAAATCCCCAGCAACCATTTCCTGAAATCTGCCGCATGTTTCCCGACCGCAAGCAACGCAGCTTCATCGACGCGCAAGTGCTGGCGCGGCTCGCGGCTATTCCGCTGCATTCGCGGCAACCGATGCAGGGCAACGTTTCGGGTCGGCATCAAAGTCCGCACCGCGGCTCGAGCGTTGAATTCGCTGAATACAGAAAATATGTGCCGGGCGACGACCTGCGGAGGCTGGACTGGCGAGCCTACGGGCGCACCGACCGTTTTTATGTGAAAGAGTTCGAAGCCGACACCAACCTCCGCTGCTGCTTCGTGCTCGACACCAGCGGTTCGATGGACTTCGGCTCCACCGGTCTTTCCAAAATCGAGTACGCACGCCGGCTTGCAGGATCGCTCGGATACCTGGCCATTCAGCAAGGCGATGCGGTCGGCCTGAACTGCGTCGCCCAAGGCATCGTGCAGAGCTTGCCGCCGAGGCGAAATCCGGCGCACCTGATGACGTTCTTCGACCTGCTGGAGCAGTCCGTGCCAAAGGGCGACACACAGCTCGTCACCACGCTGCACGAATTATCTGAAACCATCCGTCAACGAGCGCTGATCATCATCCTGTCGGACTTGTTCATCGAACCGGAACAGTTGCGAAGCTGTTTTCAGCACCTGCGGTTTCGACACCACGACGTCGCGATTTTTCACCTTCTGGATCCGCTCGAGATCTCGTTTGACTTTCGCCGCCCGATGCGCTTTCTCGACATGGAAGGCGGGCCTTCTATTTTTGCGGAGCCGAATCAGATCGCCGATCGTTATCACTCCGCGATGCGAACCTATCTCGATGGCTTACGGGCGGTCGTGCTGGAATCGGCAATCGATTACCACCGCGTGCAACTCGACGAGAATTACGAGCAGGTACTCACGCGATTCCTGGTCGGCCGCTCGCGGCAAAAGGGGGCTCGATGAGTTTCCTTCAGCCGTTACTCCTGGCCGCTTTGCCGATCGCAGCCCTGCCGATCCTGATTCACTTAATCAATCAGCGTCGCTTTCAAACCATTCGCTGGGCCGCGATGATCTTCCTGCTGGCTGCCAATCGCATGTCGCGGGGCTACGCACGACTGCGGCAATGGCTGATCCTGGCGTTCCGCACATTGGCGATGCTCGGGTTGATCGTCGCAATCAGTCGTCCGCTCTCGCGCGGGTGGCTGGGACTGGCGGCGGGTGGCCGGGCCGACACCACCATCATTCTGCTCGACCGCTCACCCAGCATGTCCGAACAAGGTCGCGGCACGACCGATTCCAAGCTGCAGACCGGTCGATCCCAACTGGCCAGCAGCCTCGGCTTGCTCGGCTCCGCGCGCTGGGTGCTGATCGAGAGCACCACCAACGAGCCGCATGAAATCGAATCGCCCTCCGATCTGTTGCGATTGCCCGACACCGAACCGGCCAGCGCTGCTGCGGATGTCCCGGCGATGCTGCAATCGGCACGAGACTACATCCGTGAGAATAAAACCGGCAGAACCGAAGTCTGGATTTGCTCCGACATACGCCAAAACGACTGGAATGCAGACAGCGGTCGCTGGCAGGCCTTGCGCGACTCGTTCCTGGAGTTCCCGCAAGCCGTTCGGTTTCACTTGCTGGCCTACGGGGACGACAATCCCGGAAACGTGGCCATCCGCGTTACCGATGTGCGACGCCAAGCCACGGCGAACGCAGCGGAATTGCTGGTATCGCTCGTTATCGAACGTGATGCGAGTCAGACCGAAAAGCAGACCATCCCCGTGCAGTTTGAAATCGAAGGAGCGCGCTCCGAGGTCAACATCGACGTAGAAGGCGCGCAATTCGAACTCAAGGATTACCGCATCCCGATTGAGCGTCGTCAGGAACGAGGCTGGGGCAAAGTATCGATCCCCGCCGACGCCAATCAAGCGGACAACGAGTTTTACTTCGTCTTTGATCAACCGATCGCCCGGCGCACGATCGTCGTCGCCGAGGACCCGTCAAATGTCGGGCCCTTGCAACTTGCGGCGTCGATCAGCCCCAACCCCAACCTTCGCTTCACCTCCGAAGTGATCGCCCCGGATCGACTGCAAAGCGTGGAATGGGAACAAATCGCGCTCGTACTCTGGCAAGCGCCGCTCCCGCAAGGCGAAGAGGCCTCGCTCCTTCAATCCTTCCTGGATCGTGGCGGGGCGATGATCTGCTTTCCGCCGCGTGAGGCGGACAGCAGCGTGTTTCTTGGTCTGCGTTGGGCGGGATGGGTCGACGACAAAAAAGAAACGGCCGTGGAAACGTGGCGGAGCGACGAGGACTTGCTGCGTAACACGCAGAGCGGCAGTGCGTTGGGCGTTGGCAAACTGCAGATCCGACGGTTCAACGAACTTTCGGGCGACGCCACATCGCTGGCCTCGCTCCGCGATGCGAAACCGCTTCTGGTCCGCGCGACGACCGATCGCGGTTCCGCTTACTTTTGCTCGACAACCGTCGCCCCCGCCGACTCGACGCTCGCCCTGGAGGGTGTCGTCTTGTACGCCATGGTGCAGCGTGCGATTTCCAGCGGCGTGAATGCACTGGGAACGACGCGCCAAATTGCGGCCGGCGACACCGGCATCGAGGCCGCCATCGCCGGAGCCGATCAAGAGAATCCGCTGTCGAGCGACGGCTGGCAGCAACTCGCCGGCTCCCGTGACGCACTATCCACTGCCTACCGATTCCATGCGGGCGTGTATGACGCCGGCGGCAAATTGCTCGCTATCAACCGACCGGCTGGCGAGGATCGCAACGCGACACTCGCCGACGATCGCATCGCCGAACTCTTTCGCGGACTCGACTTCATTCGCGTCGATGATCGCGCGGGAAGCCTGAACCAGCTGATTCAGGAAATCTGGCGGCTGTTCCTGTTGGCCATGCTGGTCGCCCTGATCGCCGAAGCGATCCTGTGCATGCCAAGCGCTCCTAAAGCCCGGAGTGCCGCCGCATGAATGCCTCGAGAACCTTGACGTTCCTCACTACGCCAACGACGGTGACGATATCCGTGGCGATCGTATTGGCCACCCTGATTCTTTGCGTCATGGCCTGGCGGCGAAGCGGCCACCGACGATCGATCGCGGTCCTTGAATCGCTGCGACTCGCGAGCGTCATCGTCGTCGTCTTGTTGTTCAATCAACCGGAATGGGTCGAGGAATACCGCCCCGAGGAAAAACCGACCGTCGCGATCCTTTGGGATGCCTCGCAAAGTATGGAGACGCGCGACATGACGGCGGCGGGAAACGATGCGAACACCTTGGTGACGCGGCGCGAGTCGATCGCACCGCTGGTAAACGAGGAAACATGGGGGCCGTTGCGAGATCGTCTTTCGGTCGTAGTACAACCGATCGCGGAACCGCAGCCCGGCATCGGGACTGACCTGCACGAACCATTGTCGACCGCGCCGGATCGTTACAAGAACCTCACCGGGCTCGTCGTCATCTCGGATGGCGATTGGAATGAAGGCAAGGCACCCGTCCAGGCGGCGGCGCGATTACGACTGATGGGCGTGCCGGTCTTTGCGGTGCCGACGGGCAGTTCGTCGCGATTGCCCGATGTCGAGCTATTGAGCCTCGACGCGCCGACGTTTGCACTCGTCGGCAAGTCGGTCCGGATTCCCTTCACCATCGAAAGCTCGCTGCCTCGCGATTACACCACGACCGTCACCCTCCGCACGGGCGACGGCGAGGAAATCACCAAAGAGATTCGCGTCGCGGCGATGGGACGCACCAGTGATTGGATCCAGTGGAAGCCGAAGACGGTGGGGGACTACAACCTGTCTGTCGAAGTACCGCGTCAGGCGGAAGAGACGATCGCCGACAACAACATCTTGCGCGCACCGATCGCGATTCGCGAAGAGAAACTGCGTGTGTTGGTGGTGGAGTCCTATCCGCGTTGGGAGTATCGCTATCTGCGGAATGCGTTATCGCGCGACCCGGGTGTGGAGGTTGCATGCCTGCTCTTCCATCCCGGCCTAAGCAAAGTCGGCGGTGGCAACAAAGATTACATTCGCGAATTTCCCGCCGGGCTTGATGAGCTTTCTCAGTACGACGTGGTATTTCTGGGCGATGTCGGTTGCGAAGACGGGCAACTGACGGCGGAGCAGTGCCGTTTGATTCGCGGCATCGTCGAGTATCAGGCAAGCGGACTCGTGTTCATGCCCGGCTTCCAAGGCCGTCAATTCTCGTTATTGGAAACCGAACTTGCCGACCTCTATCCGGTGGTGCTCGACGAAGCACAACCGGGCGGCTGGGGTTCGCGAACGCCCGGCCAATTCGAACTTACCGAACTTGGCCGCCGCAGCCTGCTCACCAAACTGGCGGACACGCAAGACGACAACGTCGATGTGTGGGAGGACCTTCCGGGCTTCCAATGGTACGCGCCAGTGCTGCGGGCGAAAGCGGGCAGTGAGGTACTCTGCACCCATCGCGACATCAGCAACGAGTTCGGTCGCATTCCTCTGCTCGCCACCCGCACCTTCGGTGCCGGCAAAGTGCTCTTCATGGGCACGGATGGCGCATGGCGCTGGCGTAAAGGTGTAGAAGACAAATACCACTATCGATTCTGGGGACAGGTCGTGCGCTGGATGGCTTACCAGCGCAATATGGCGAAGGGGGAGACGATGCGTTTGTTCTTCACCCCCGATCAGCCGCAAATCCGTCAGACGATCGCGCTGCACGCGAACGTCATGGAGCAGAGCGGCGAACCGCTAGCACAAGGGGAAGTGACTGCGAGGATCGTCGCGCCCTCGGGCAAGGTGGAAACCGTGCGGTTTTCCGCGAGTGGCGACGAATGGGGCATGTTCCAGTCGGTCTATACCGCCATGGAACCGGGCAAGCACGAAGTCACGCTGGCGTGCAAGCAGACCGGCGCGACGCTGGCAACCTCCTTCTTTGTGCAAGGGTCGGCCATCGAACGGATCGGTCGCCCCGCCCGTCCGGAAGTTCTGGAGGAATTGGCCCGCGTGACGAAGGGGAAACTGATCGCTCCCGACAAGGTTTCCCAGATCTTGGATTCGCTTCGCGCTCTGCCGGAACCTCCCCCCTCCGTGAGGAGGATCCAACTTTGGAGTCACCCTGTGTTTGCCGGACTTGTCGTCTGTCTGCTAGGATGCTTCTGGATCGGGCGTAAAGTGGTCGGCTTGGTGTAAGGGATTCGCGTCAAGGAGAAACGCATGAGTCTTGCGTCCCCACGAACAGGAATGGAGTTACCCGAGTCGTTGCAATCGCAATTGCACGACTTCCGTCGCCGCGTCTGGACGATCAAGACGATCGAGGCGGTCGGCGGTGCGATCTTCGGATTGGCGGTGGCCGTCTTGCTGGTGTTCGCACTCGATCGTTTGGGCGATACGCCGCGACTGGTGCGGCTTGCGATCTTTGCGGCGACCGTTGGACTCTGTGCCTATGTGCCGGTCGCGATCCATCGCTGGGTCTGGCGACGCCGCAAGCTGGAACAACTCGCGCGACTCCTGAGCGTTCGTTATCCCAGCATCGGCGACCAGTTGCTCGGCATCATCGAACTCGTGCGCAGCGAGAGCGAACAGGCGCGATCGCGAGCCTTGTGCGAAGCGGCGATCGTGCAGGTAGCGGAACAGGCAAGCAAAAAGAACTTGCTCGAGGCGGTCCCGCAACCGCGACATCGGCGCTGGGCAGCCCTGGCGATCGCCGGTTCATTACTCGTCGCAACACTGGGAGCACTCTTCCCCGAGGCGACAGCCAATGCATGGGCCCGCTTGATGCTCCCGTGGAAAGACACGACACGCTACACCTTCACGAAGATTAGCCCGCTCCCCGAAGTTCTGGTGGTCGCACACGGCGAACCATTCTCGCTCCACGTGCAACTTGACAGCGGCTCGCGACGTCACCCCGCATTTGCGGAAGGCAAAGTGGGCCAGCAACAAGCCGTACGTGCAACCGCCACATCGGGCGACAAAGCAGACCACCATTCGTTCGAACTTTCATTTCCCGGTCAGATTGAACCTGGCACCTTGGTGCTGGACGTGGGTGACTATCGCCAGAAGATTCGCATCGAGCCGACCTTGCGTCCTGAACTGGTGTCGCTGGTGGCACGCGTGACGCTGCCCGACTACCTGGGCCGCGACGGGTCGCAAACCAAAGATGTGCGTGGCGGCAGTGTATCGCTTGTGGACGGCAGCCGAGCCGTATTCGTGGCAACAGCCAGCCGCGAGCTTTCTCAGGCGATGGTCGATGGAGAAGCACGCACCCCCGAGGGCAAGCAGGTTGCCAGCGGTGAAAAACAAATCCAGGAGACGCGGAAGCTCGAGTTCAGCTGGCAGGATCGATTCGGCCTGACCAACAAAGAACCGTTCGCGTTGGGAATCAATCGTCGCGAAGACGAAGCACCGTCGCTCACTTGCGAAGATCTTCCTCGTCAAAAAGTGGTGCTCGATACGGAAACGCTCAAGTTTCGCGTCGCAGCCCAGGACGATTTCGGAATCAAGCGGGTCGGTGTCGAATGGCAAGGAATCGACACCACCACGATCAAAGATCCAGCCAAGGGCGAACGCATCCTGGCAGCCGGCGGGCCGGATCGCGAGAACCTCGAACTCTCGGGTACCTTCTCGGCACAATCGCTGGGAATCAGCCCGCAACCGATTCAGCTGCGTATCTTTGCGGAGGATTACCTCCCCGAACGTGAACGCGTCTACTCGCCAGTTTATACCCTCTACGTCCTGAACGCCGAACAGCATGCGATTTGGCTGACGGAGCAACTCAGCAAATGGCATCGACAGTCGCTCGAAGTGCGCGACAAGGAGATGCAGCTGTATGAAACGAATCGGCAACTGCGTGAGCAGGCCGAGAGCGATCTCGACAGTCCGGAGATGCAGCGCAAGCTGGACGCGCAGGCATCGGCCGAGCGAGCCAACGGTCGGCGACTTTCCGCTCTGACCGCGGCAGGCGAGGACCTGATCCAACAGGCGACGCGAAATCCGGAGTTTGGCGTTGGGCATCTGGAGAAGTGGGCCGAGATGCTGCAAATCCTCAAGGACATTTCGGACAACCGCATGCCATCCGTTGCCGAACTGTTAAAGCAGTCCGCTCAGGCCGCTGCAAGACCGCCGGGGGAACAGCCTCGCATGGCGGGACAGAATCGCAATGAAGGATCTTCGAGTTCCGGGCAGAATCCGGAGGCCAAGACCCCGCCCAAGGCAGTACCTCAAATCGTCGACGTTGAATCGTCGCAGCAACCCCGAGACAAGGACGACCAAAAGGACCAGGAAAGTCCCAAGTCGCAGTCGCAGGGATCGCTAGGACTACCGTCCACGGCCTTGGCCGGTTCCGGCAAGGGCAAGTCACCTGCCTGCCAGAAAATGGACGAAGCGATTGCCCAACAGCAGGACCTGCTCGCCGAATTCGACAAGATCGCGGACGAACTGAATCGGATCCTGGCTAACCTGGAAGGCAGCACGCTGGTGAAGCGGCTCAAGGCTGCGGCTCGAATGCAATACAAGATCGGAGGCCGATTGGCCGATCAGGTCAGCGGCGTATTCGGAACGGGCGGCGGCGGAGTCGAATCGGTCCAGCAACTCTTCCAGGACCTTTCCAA
>JBJOLO010000386.1:0-11357 GCA_046045565.1 Planctomycetota bacterium
TTCGCTCTGCGAGTGACAGACATGCGGGACGGATGACCCCGGAGGCAGCGGGCTGCGCGGGGGGATTGTTCGGGCGGCCCGTGGGATCAAGCGACTCGTGCGCATCCGAAGGCCGTTCCCCGCCCGGCAAACTCGAATGAGCTACCCGTTCTTGGGAGGGGGTGGGTTGGGCCGGCCATGGATGGAGATGCTGCTGGTTCGCTCGGCCGGCGCGGCTCTCCGCAGTCATTTCCCCGGACGGGGACGGATCCATGGTTCCGGCCCGATGCCCATCCACCGCTGGATCCACTGCCGCATGATCACCGGCCGAATCGGCCGGAATTTGCGGGATTACCTTGGGCAGCACTTCGATCCCTGAACGATGCAGGCTCTGCAAGTGCTGCAAAAGTGCTCGATGGAAAGTGTTGTTGGTTTTCACGCCGCAGAGGCCTCACCTGTCGAATACGGGGAGGCTGAATTATCATGAGGTCATGGCTGTTCCGCAAGTTGTTATCGTTGGACGCCCTAATGTGGGCAAATCGAGTCTCTTCAATTGGCTGGCAGGCAAACGGCTGGCGATTGTCGATGATCAGGCCGGGGTTACGCGCGACCGGCTATCGCACCTGATGTACGAGCGAGGTCGCTTTTTTGAAATCGTCGACACCGGCGGTATCGGCATCGAAGATGTCGATAACCTGACGACCGAAGTCGAGCAGCAGATTCAGGCCGGTATCGATACCGCTGATATCATTTTGTTCGTCGTCGATACCCGCCAAGGCGTGGTGCCGCTGGATCAGGAAGTCGCGAAGCGACTTCGGTATGTCGACAAGCCGATCATCTGCATTGCCAATAAAGCAGACGATCCTTCGCTCGATTCCCTGGCCGACGAGTTCTATAAGTTCGGACGTGGCAAACTGATTCGTGTGAGCGTTCACCAAAACCGCCACAAACAGGAATTGCTCGACATGATCCTCGGTCGGTTGCCGGAAGCGACCGAAGAAAACACCGCGGTGCCCGAACCGGTCATGAAAGTTGCCATCGTCGGTCGCCGCAACACGGGCAAAAGCACGTTCGTCAATACGTTGGCGCACGCCGAACGCATGATCGTCAGCGAAGTGCCCGGTACCACGCGAGACAGCGTCGATGTGCGTTTCGAACTCGACGGCAAGCCGTTTATTGCGATCGACACGCCCGGATTACGTCGTGGCAAGAGCATTCGCACCGATATCGATTTTTACAGCACCCACCGAGCTCAGCGAAGTATTCGGCGCGCCGATGTGTCGCTCATGTTCTTCGATGCCGGTCAACGCATCAGTAAAGTCGATAAGCAGTTATGCAAGTACATCGCCGATGAGTACAAGCCCTGTATTTTTGTGGTGAACAAGTGGGACCTCATGGCGAACGCGATGCCAACCGAGCGCTGGGTCCAGTACCTGCGCGACACGTTTCAAACGATGTGGTACGTTCCGATTGCGTTCATCACAGGACAAACCGGCAAGAATGTTAAGGCGTTGCTGAATCACACGCAAAACGTGTTCACACAGTCGCTGCGTCGCGTGTCGACGGCGGAATTGAACCGATTGGTTCGCAAAGCGATCGCCCATCATGCGCCGCCCGTACACAGGGGCCGAAATCCCAAGGTCTACTACGCAACCCAAATCAGTTCGCAACCACCGACCTTGGTATTGGTCTGCAATCAGCCCAAGGCGTTCAGTTCGCAGTATCGCCGGTATTTGCTGAGCGTGTTTCGCGATCAACTGGATTTCGGCGAAGTACCGATCAAGCTCTACCTGCAGAAGCGCAGCGAATCGGATCGCCGCGACGAATTTGATGGCGGGGACCGGCCAGCGAAGGGCGCGCGATTCGAAGATGCGCAGATCGAGGATTCGCAGATCGAAGACGATTCGTTCGAGGACGACCGGATCGAGGACGCAGAAGTCGAGGAAGCATCGGACGACGAGTAATTGCTACGCGGATCCGAAGTTGCGAATCATTTCGCGAAGCGGGCGTCGTGCCAGCCATCCATAGATCGCCACTCCCAAACTGATCGCCGCACACAAACGAATCGGTGCTGCAACGTCGGGCGTCATGGCCCGATTCAAGTACCAGACTGCAACGGCCATCACACTCGAAGCCCACACCGGTGTCGTGATCGCCTTGACGAGGCTCGCGAACGAGACCATTGTCATTCGGCAGCAGAACCACAGGTAAGGCAAGCCCACAACGCAAGCGGTCGTAATCGAATAGCCCCAGGCCATGCCTTCGGCGATCGAGAGCGGGTCACGATCGATGCGCGAGCCGAACCAGTATCCGGCGAGCAGGCCCTGCGTTTGAAGCACCAGGAGCCATGCGGCGGCGATCGCCATGGCGCGTAGTTGGTTGGAGGCAGTGAAAACGCTGCCGGAAATATTTACGAAGCCTTGCAACAGGATCACCGGCGACAGGGCCCGTAGGAGGATGCCGGCATCGCGCCACGTCGATCCGCCCGCGGTCAGCATCGCGTCCTCGGCAACCAGAAACGCGCCGAATCCGCACGGAATCAGCAGCAGGGCAACCAAGCGATAAAAATCAATCGCCAGTTTCTGGAACAGCGACCGGTCGTTCTGCACGCGAGACAGAGCGGGCAACATCACGGACGAAACAGGAGTGGTGACTCCCAGCACCGGACGCATCATCCAATTAAATGCCTGCTGGTACATGCCGAAGACAGCCAGCGCAATTTCGGAGTTCGGAAGGAAAGCATACAGCAGGAACTTGTCGAGATTCTGTGAAAGATAGAACAGCATGCTGATCAATCCGTACATGCCGCCAAAGCGGAGCAGCGAAAACGCCTCGCGCATCGATCGCGGTGAGCCGGGCCAGAACCACGCAGTCCGCATGCAACCGCAGGCAATAAAAAAAAGCTCGAGATAGCTTTGTGCGACCAGCGCCCAGGCCCCTCCTCCTTGCGATGCGATCCCGATCGCGATCAGGCCGGCAGCCAATTGGCTCACAAGACGGATTGTCTGCAAGGCGGGAAATCGCAACTCGCGTTCCAGTAGCGTCTGGTGCGCCATGCCCAGCGCTGCAACCACAGCGGTGCCACTGAGCGCGTAGCCAATCCGCGATAGATCCTCTGATTGCTTCCACGTTGCTACCAACGGAACACAGATCGCCGTTACGAAGGAGGCGATCGCACCCAGTGACAGATTCCACCAAAAGAGGCCGCGAAGATGCGGCAATTCGAGTTGCTCGCGTTGAATGCCCGCGATATTCAGCCCAAGGGTAAGGAACGTGCGCGGAAGCATGACCAAGAGCTGCGCTGCCGCGATCAAGCCGAAGTCTTCCCGTGGGACCCAACGGTAGAGCGCGACAAGCACGGCCAGGGAAATGAACTGGGAGGCCAGTTGGCTGGTGAACGAAAAGCCGGTGCCCATTCGAATCGCATGGTGTAGGCTGGGCGGCTTCGGGGAGGATCGCTTCATGGCGAGGACCATGCTACCACCGATCGGACGAGATGACAGCGTCGATTACGGCGGCGAACGGGCCAAAAGGCAGGGAACCGATGAAAAAGAGCCTGTTTTTCCTGGTGTTCACGCCGGTCGAGGAGCGGAAGACTTGCCGCTGTTCCTGGCGAGCGTTAAGCTGCAAATCCCTCCTGACTCATCGTCGTGCGCACCGAATATGAACCCCACTCGATTTGCGACTCACCCAGGTCTCGACTGCGATCCATCAAGCGGACACTCCTGCCGGCGGAGGCTGGCTGGTACCGACTTCGGATTGGTCTTGGTGGTGACGCTGTCTTTCCTCCACGCATTCCTGCTTTCGGATCACTCCACGAAGGGGGCAGAACCCGACGGGGCGAATGCAACGGGCGAGCAGATCTACGTGGCGCGCTGTGCATCATGTCATGGAGCTGGCGGCGAAGGCGGCGACGAGTATCCCGCGCCGTTGACGGGAATCTTTTCGGTCGGTCAGCTCGCGAAGTTTATCCGGCAGTCGATGCCCAAAGATGCGGCTGAGAAATGTTCGTCCGAAGAATCAGAGAAGGTCGCCGCGTATATCTTCGAAGCGTTCTACTCGCCGCTGGCTCAAGCTCGAAATCGTCCAGCCCGAATCGAACTCTCTCGACTTACGGTCCGTCAGTATCGAAATGCGATCGCCGATCTGATCGGCAGCTTTCGTGAACAACCGGTATGGGGCGACGCTCGCGGTTTGCGTGCGGAGTATTTCAAGTCGCGGCAAATGCAAGACAAAGAGCGTTTGGTGGAAAGAATTGATCCCCAGGTTTTCTTTGACTTCTCCAATGGTCCGCCCTCGGAAGGTGAATTCGACTACCATCAATTCTCCATTCGCTGGCAAGGGGCGCTGCTGGCGCCGGAGAATGGCGAATATGAAATTCAGTTGCGATCCGATCAGGCGGTACGTCTGTGGTTGAACAACAGCAAAACGCCGCTCATCGATGGTTGGGTTCGATCGGGCGAGAATCCTGTTTATCGCGAGTCCATCTATTTGCTCGCCGGCCGTGCCTACTCGCTCAAAATCGAATTCGCCAAAGCCAAACAGGGAGTGGATGATTCGGAGAAGAACAAGAAAAAACCACCCGCAAAGGCTTCGATCTTTCTGGAGTGGAAAAGGCCAAACCAGAGCGTGACGGAGACCATTCCCGAGCGGAACCTGTTGCCGGTCCGCGTACCGGAGGTGCATGTCGTTGATCGGCCATTTCCGCCAGACGACCGCAGCATCGGTTACGAGCGAGGCACGGCCATCTCGAAGGAATGGGATCAGGCAACCACCGATGCAGCGCTGGAAGTCGCGACATGGGTGGCGGAGCGCGTCGACGAATTGGCTGCGGTCGGCAATCGATCGGGGGATCGCACTGCGAAGCTGCGGGAGTTCTGCCACGCGTTTGCGGAACGCGCGTTCCGGCGTCCGCTTGATGAGCAGTCGAAGGAACTTTACATCGATCGGCTGTTCTTATCTGATGTCGCGCCGGAAATTGCGGTGAAGCGATCGGTGATGCTCGTGCTGAAGTCGCCGCGGTTTCTTTACACCGAGTTCCCTGGGCAGCCTGTCGATCGATTTTCCCGTGCGTCGCGGCTGGCCTGGGTGATGCTCGATTCGCTGCCGGACAGGGAGTTGCATCGCGCGGCGATGGCAGGCGAGTTGGAAACGCGCGAGCAACTTGCAGCGCAGGCCCGCCGATTGATCGACGACCCGCGCGCACGCGCGAAACAACTCGCGTTCTTCATGCAATGGCTACGAGTCGATCCTGCCCCCGACCTTTCCAAAGACAAGTCCTGGTGCCCCGATTTTGACGGTGCGATGGCGGCCGACTTGCGAACGTCGCTCGAATTGACGCTCCAAGAATTCCTGCAGAAAGAGCATGCCGATCTGCGTGCGTTGATGCTATCCGATACGGTGATGATGAACGGCAGGCTGGCGCGATTCTACGGCATTGATCTGCCGGGCGACGCGGCATTTCAGCCGGTGCAACTCGATCCGGCCAGCCGCGCTGGTGTGCTTACGCATCCTTATCTCTTGTCAAGTTTTGCCTATGCGAAGGACAGTTCGCCGATTCATCGCGGAGTATTTATCGCCCGCAGTTTGCTGGGCCGCGTGCTCCGTCCGCCGCCCGATGCGTTTACACCGGCGCCGGCCGAATTGCATCCCGATCTGACGACGCGGGAGCGTGTCGCTGCGCAGACACAGCCCGAGGCGTGTCAGAAGTGTCATGGGTTGATCAATCCTTTGGGATTTCCGCTGGAGACTTTCGATGCGGTGGGCCGCTTGCGGCAGGTGGAAAATAACCGGATGATCAATGCGACCGGTTCCTATCAGGCGCGTACCGGCGAGTTGGTCAGCTTGGATGGCCCGCGTTCGCTGGCACTGTTTCTGGCGACCAGCGAGGAAGTGCGAGCGGCCTTTGTGGAGAAGCTGTTCCACGCGATGGTGAAGCAGCCGATTCGCGCGTTCGGTGCCGAAACGTTGGATCAACTTTGCCGAGAATTCGGACAACAGGATTGCGATGTCAAGAAACTGATGGTGGCAATGGCCTTGCTTGCGACCAGTCGTGAAGCAGGGCCTTGAGATTTTTGCAAAAGGAGAAATGGATGTTGAAGGGTAAATGGAAGTGGACTCGGGCGATTGCGGTAAGCAGTGCCCTGGGATTGGCTGCTGTTTCACAGGCGGCAGAACCGGGGAAAGAGTGGCCCAGCTTTCGCGGAGCGGATCGAACGGGCGTCGCGCCTGATCGTGGGCTGTTGCAGAACTGGCCGAGCGAGGGGCCGAAGCTCCTGTGGGATGCCGCCGGCGCAGGACGCGGCTACGCGAGCCTGGCGATCGCTGGAGGGCGCATTTACACCCTCGGAGATGGACCCAGCACGGGCGAGGATAAAGACGAGTTCCTGATTGCATTGGATCAGGCCAATGGCAAGCCAGTTTGGCAGACCAAGACCGGGCCGGCTTGGAACTCGGGAGCACCCGATTGGCAGGGTTCGCGTTCCACGCCGACCGTCGATGGTGGTCACGTTTACGTGGTGACTCCGCATGGAGTGTTGATTTGCTGCGAATCGGCAACAGGTAAAGAAGTTTGGCGTAAGGATCTTGCCAAGGAGTTCGAAGGCAAGAAAGGCGACGGGTGGGGCTATAGCGAATCGGTGTTGATCGACGGCGACCACCTGATTTGCACGCCTGGTGGACCGAAGAACACCATGGTGGCGCTCAACAAGAAAACGGGCGAAACCAAGTGGACCTCCGCCCGCGCTGAAGATCGCGGTGCCGGCCACGCCTCCGCCGTCATCTCGCAAGTCGGCGATACCAAGGTGTACGTGCAGACAACCGCCAGTGGTGCGATGGGAGTGCGAGCCACCGACGGCAAATTGCTGTGGACCTACGATATCGACAAGACGACGGCCGTCATTCCCACACCGATCGTACGTGGCGATATGGTGTTCTTCGCAGCCGGATATCGCCGAGGCGGCGCCCTGCTGAAGCAAGTGCCCGCCGGAGGAGGCGAGGTCAAAGTCGAAGAGCAGTACGGCATTAAGCCGGAACTCGCCAACAAGCATGGCGGGATTGTGCTTGTCGGTGAGCATCTGTTCGGCGATTCCGATGACCAAGGCATTCCATTCTGTGCCGATTTGAAAACGGGTAAGGTTGTTTGGAAGGAGCGAGGGACCGGTCGCGGATCGGCTTCCGTTGCCGCTGCAGACGGTTGCTTGTACATCCACTACACCGATGGCACGATGGCGCTGGTGGAAGCGACTCCGGACGGCTTCAAGGAAAAGGGAGCATTCAAAGTGCCCGGTAGCGGCATGCGTCCCAGTTGGTCGCATCCCGTGATTCTTGACGGCAAGTTGTACTTGCGCGAGAACGATCGCGTCCTGTGCTACAGCCTGAAGGGATAGCACGTTGCCATCTCGATAAGAAGATCGCCGAGCCATTCCTTGGCGAAGCATCTCTGGTCTGGCGAACAAGAAAGCCCTCCCGCGACTCGAATCGCGGGAGGGCTTTTTCTATGGATACTGCCGGGATCGTACCGACAAGATTCGATGGAAAGCGAGTCCTACTTCTTGGCGAGTTCCGCCTCAATGAGCTTCACGATTTCGGGCGCATCCGGACGCGTCATCGGCGGGAAGCGAGCCACCACATTGCCTTGGCGATCGAGCAGGAACTTTTCGAAATTCCAAGATACGCTACCGGCGCCCTTGGGCTTCGTAGCCAGACCCGTTAGATGCCTGTAAAGGGCACAGGCTTTTTCACCGTTCACGTCTACTTTTTCAAAAAGGTCGAACTCAACTCCGTAGTTCTCTTTGCAAAACGATTCGATTTCCTTCGCCGTGCCGGGCTCTTGAGCATTGAATTGATTGCAAGGGAATCCCAAAATCGTCAAACCGTCCTTGCCGTATTTCTTGTGCATCGCTTGAAGTTGCTCATACTGCGGCGTAAGTCCGCATGCGCTGGCCACGTTCACGATCAGCACAACTTTCCCCTGATACTTCGAGAGATCGACCTCCTGACCTTGCAGCGACTTCATTTTAAACGCGAGGGCTTTGGGGACTTCCTTGTCTGCACCCATCACGCAGGAGGTCGCAAGCAGGGAGAAGACGACGACGTTGAGCAAAGGCGTTTTCATACCGTGGGCTCCAAAAGAGGAAAGAGTTGCTTGTTATGATCGGACGGTGTCTTGAAAGCGGCAAGTGTTGCACGTGATCGCCAGTGTGGCGGGGCTACTCTGCGAGGGCCTCCTGCAGCGGCGACTCCTCGTTGGTAGCTGGAGGATCAATCGTGAGCAGTCGTGCCACGGTCGACGCAATGGCGGCAGGGCTTGTGGGACGGTCGAAACGTCCCGAGCGAATGCCGCATCCGATGGCCAAGAGCGGCACGTGCGTATCCGGTTTCCACGGACTGCCATGGGTCGCCGGCGTCGATGTCTGGATGTGATAGGGCTGGAGCACATACAGCACGTCACCGCTGCGATCGCGATGGTAAGTGCGTTGCATCATCTGAAACATCTCCGAGCCGGTCGCGACAAAGCCGGAGTAACGATCATCAAGTTGGTTTTTTGTTGAGCCGGCATCCAGTTCATCGCGTGTGTAAGCTACAGGAAAAATACCCGTTTTTAGCAAGAGGTCGCGAACGAACTCGCGGATTTCACGCTGCTTTTCCTGTTCGTCGGGAAGACTCCGACGCTCCAGGAACAACTGATTCGCGCTCATCGTCTCAAGATAGCGAGCGTTGTTGCGTGGAACGCCGAACTTGCGCGTCAGTTGGGCTTCGATTTGTGCTGCCAACTGACTGATTTGACCCATCGGATTGCGTTTTGCCGGAACCCCTTGCAAGGCCGTGTATTCCGGAATCGGTGTCACTCCGTGATCTGCCGTCAACAACAAGGTCCATTTGCCAGCACCGATTCGTTGATCGAGATACTCCAGGAATTCGCCGATCAGCAAGTCGGTGCGATACGTCATGTCCTCGACTTCCAGGCTGTGGGGGCCGAAGTTGTGTCCGACGAAATCGTTGCAAGAAAGCCCGATTGTCAGAATGTCAGGCACGTCGTCGCTGCCGAGTTCCTCGCCTTCAATCAATTGCCGCACGACACGCATGGTCAGTTCGTTTCCGAAGGGGCTGACGAACAGCTGCTTCATGTAGCGCGAGTCGGACTCGTGGCTCAGTGCATGCGGGAAAGAGCGATCCAGGTTGCCATCGGCAGTGCCCTCGAACGGACTGTCGTCCGGAGTCGACTTGTGATACCGCTCGGGATCGTAAAGCAGTCGCCAACTGCTGCCGGCAAAGCATTCAACGAGATCGCTGTGGTTGATTTGTTTGAGCCATTCGGGCAGGTCCCGGCGGTAATAGTTGCTGGTGACCCACATGCCCGACTTGGAATCGAACCAATAGGCACCCGTGGGATGTTTACCTGCCATCAGGACCGCGGCGCGGTCTTTAATTGTCAGCCCGAAAACCTTTCCGCGGTTTGCCGTGGCCTCGCGCAGTCTGTCACCCACAGTCGACACTTGCAGGTTGCGAGGTGAGACGCCCTTGAGCTCCGCCCGTTCGCCGGGCACGCCCACGATGGGTGATTGGGCATCCTCGACGCAGTACTGCGGTCCGCGCTTGTCGCGGTCGTACCACTCGTTATCGATAATGCCGGTTCGATACGGATACGTGCCGGTCATGATGACCGAGTGCCCCGGGCCTGTCAGCGTAAAGGCATGACGATGGTGGCACTGGGTGTACCACGCACCATCGCGGGCGACCCTCCTGAAAAAACCTCGATCTGCAAATTGGTTGGAAAAGCGTTCGAGGTAGTCATAGCTCAGTTGGTCAACGCTCAGCACCACGACCAGTTTCGGGGTGTCGGCAGCTCGCGCTTGACGAGCATCCCCAACAGTGCCTACCCAAAACAAAAACATGCAACCCACGAGTGCAGCAATGTGCGTAATTCGCATGACACGATTTCCAGCAAAGGCGGGATGAAGGTTTGCGGCAGACGTTAGCTTACTGTAGCGTGCGGGAGCAGTGAAGGAGAACAGTCCGGCGAGCCTTGAGGGGCGGTTGAGTCCCGTGCGCATTTGGTTGCAAATCGCCATCCGCCGGATACAATCCCGTTGTCGATTCGCGATCGCCTCGATGTCTGCGTCGCGTCGGCAGGCTCGAGGATCATGTGTCGGTAATTTTAGGTGTCGGTACGCTCGGTGTCGTGAATCAAGGGTGGATCATCGGCCGGGTCTTGATGATAAAGCAACCGTCTATTCTGCTGGAGAAAATGTCATGTTTGTTCCCCAACTCCGATTTCCACGACGACAGTTTCTCGGCGGTATGGCAGCCGGTTGGGCCTTGTGGCACGTCCCGGGCGTCTTTGCGGAGGAACTCACTCGCACGCCGCGACAAACGGAAGGTCCTTTCTACCCCGACAAACTGCCGCTTGACACTGACAACGACTTGATCGTCCTCAATGATTCGCTGTCGCCGGCGGTAGGCGAAATTACGCATCTGGGAGGCCGGATTCTGAACGCGCGTGGCGAGCCGATCCGTAACGCGGTCGTGGAAATCTGGCAGGTCGACAACAAAGGATCGTATCTCCATTCCCGCAGCGAGAATCGCGAGGGGCGGGATGCAAACTTCCAGGGCTTTGGTCGTTTTCTCACGGGATCGACCGGCGAGTACTATTTTCGGACGATCAAGCCGGTGCCTTATCCGAGCCGAACTCCGCACATCCATGTTGCGGTGAAGATCCCCGGCAAAGAAAAATTCACCACGCAGTGTTATGTCCAGGGACATCCTCAGAATGAGAAGGATGGGATTCTGAAGAGCGTGGCGGACGACAAGGCGCGACAAATGCTGCTTGCCGAATTCAAGCCGCTTGCCGGCTCGCGAATTGGAGAACTCACGGCCAAGTTCGATGTGGTGCTCGGGATTACTCCCGAGGGCTGATCGAGTTTGGCGAGCGAAGGTTCAGAGCGAATTCCACGTCGCCGAGCGGTGCACCGAGCTGCTTGGCGATCGCGCTGGTGGTGCGTCCTTGATCTGCCAGATCGTAGATCTTTTGCACCAGCACGCCGGGCAGCGGTTCGGAAACGCGATTCGTTTCGGCAACGGCAGACAGCGACTGGATCGCGTCGTGCACTTGTTGTGGATTATCGCTGCCAAGATCCTCGATCGTTTGCAGGGTGTCGCGTGCCGGAGAAATCCCCATGCGCTCCGCCCGTTCGATAAGTCCCGCCAAGCGTGTGCACTCTTCACGAGACTGCACCAGCAAGGCGTTGATGCCGGCCATTTTGGTGTCGAGCTCCGCGCGAAGATCGCGCGCGACGTCGTGCATCGCAACTTCCCAGCGAGCGATGCTGGTCGGGGCATCCATGAGTCCCAGTGCTCGTTCGGATTCATTGCGATTG
>JBJOLO010000424.1:0-2500 GCA_046045565.1 Planctomycetota bacterium
GTAGACTTGCATCCAGGTTTCCATAACGTCTCGCTTCAGCGATGTAGCGGAATCGGTAGTGACCGATGGCGATTTCAGGTTGGGAGTTTAGCGGAATCGCGATGGGAAATCCACGCGGAGACTGGATGGACCTGTTCCTTCCCTTTTGACAGCGTGCGGGCGATGTCACAAACTATCGTGCAGCCGCAGTCATGAATCTTCCAGGGCGATGCAGTTCAGGAGAGTGGAGAGCGATGTTTGAGCGAATTGCCACAGCGTATCGCAACGCGTCGATCGTCGTGATCGGGGCAGGTGGAATCGGTACCGAGATCGTTCGCTTAACGGCACCCGTGGCTGCGAAAGTTGTCGTTGCCGATCGGCAGGATTCGCAACTGATGGCCCTGAAGTCTTCGTTGGAGGCTGCCACAACCGGTGTCGATGCTTTATCGGACTCGAAGATCCGCACCGCGAGTCTCGACGTGACCGACAGCGAAGCGGTGGACCGTTTTTTTGACGGCCTGTCGGAGGAAGGGATCGCGATCGACTTCCTGTTTTATACTGCCGGAATTCTGGCGATCGAGCCGCTCGTGAAAACCACGGCTGCAGCGTGGAAGCGTTCGGTGGAGATCAACTTGAATGGCGCGTTTCATTGCGTGCATGCAGCGGCCCGGTCGATGTTGCCTCGTCGATCGGGCAGCATGCTGTTGTTGGGCTCGATTGCCGGCACGCGAGCTCGTTCGGGCGCGCGCGTGAATCCGGTCTACAATTCGACCAAGGCGGCGCTGTCGGCATTCGTCAACGGTGCGGCGATGCAACTTCGGCCGCACGGGGTTCGCATCAATTGCATCTCGCCGGGGCCTACGGCCACGCCGATGATGGGAATCCAGCCGCCCGAAGTTCATGCCTCGGTACGCGACATCGCCTTGGACGGCCGCATGAATGAGCCTCGCGAAGTGGCGGAACTCGCCCTGTTCGTCGCGGGCCATGGCCGATTCACGGGCGAAGATGTGGGCATGGGAGGCGGAGCGGGACTCGGAGGCTAATCTTTACGGGAGGTACCATCGTGACGGAAATCTTCATTGCGGATGCGTTTTCGGAGCGACATCTGGGTGAGCTTCGCAGCCTGGGGTGCCACGTGCGCTACGAGCCGGATCTGAAGGCCGATGCATTGCCTGCTGCTGTCGGCAACGCAAAGATTCTGATCGTGCGCAGCAAGCAGGTTCAGGCGGCAACGTTAACAGCTTCCGATCAACTCACGTTGGTGCTGCGAGCCGGTGCGGGGGTGAATACGATCGATGTGAAGGCGGCCAGTGCGCGCGGTATTTTCGTCAGCAATTGTCCCGGAAAAAACTCGATCGCGGTGGCCGAACTGGTCTTTGCCCTGTTGCTGGGGATCGATCGACGCATTGCCGAAAACGTGCTCGAGTTGCGGGCTCATCGATGGAACAAAAAAGAATTCTCGAAAGCATCGGGACTGTTCGGCCGAACGCTCGGCGTGATCGGAGTCGGTGCGATCGGTCGGGAAGTGATTCAGCGGGCGAAGGCGTTTGGCATGCCGGTGCTTGCCTGGTCGCGGTCGCTGAGCGCGGCGATGGCGGAAGAACTTGGGATTGAGCACGTCGAGTCGATCGACGATGTGTTTCGGCGAGCCGACGTGGTGTCGTTACACGTTGCGTATCACCCCGAGACACGGCATCTCGTCAATGCGACGCGACTGGCGCTGATGAAACCGGGTTCGATCCTGATCAATACATCCCGTGGCGAAGTCGTGGACCAACAGGCGTTGCGACAAGTGGTAGCGTCGGGCGGCCTACGCGCGGGGTTGGACGTGTTCGATCCCGAACCCACTGCCGGTTCGGGGGCCTTTGACGATCCGATTCTGGATTTACCGAGTCTTTACGGCACTCATCACATCGGAGCCTCCACGGAGCAGGCTCAGGATGCGATTGCAGACGAAGCGGTGCGGATCGTGCGCGAGTACCTGCGCACGGGGGAAGTGCTGAACTGCGTGAATCTTGCCCGCCGCACGCCAGCCCGCTGCCAACTGATGGTCCGGCATTACGACCGAGTCGGCGTCCTGGCCTTTGTGCTCGATCAGATTCGCCGTGCGGGCATCAATGCAGAAGAGGTAGAGAATGTGATCTTCGAGGGCGCTGCGGCGGCCCATTGCCGCATTCAGCTTGGTGCCGAACCGGATCCGGACCTGCTCACCCAATTGCGGAAAGGCAATGCCGATATCATCAGCATCGAACTGATCCGGTTGTCTGATCCGATTGTCTGATTCGGGTGGCACTAACAGCCATGGCCTGCCAGGTCATGGCTGACAGTGCAGATTGCACCACCGAAGCCGGGGCTGCTGATCAATTCCCCAGGTAGTCCAGCGAGCTGGGGTAGAACTGTCTGATTCGGGTGGCACTGCCAGCCATGGCCATCAGGTCATGGCTGACAGTGCAGATTGCACCACCGAAGCCGGGGCTGCTGATCAATTCCCCAGGTAGTCCAGCGAGCTGGGGTAGAACTG
>JBJOLO010000451.1:0-10993 GCA_046045565.1 Planctomycetota bacterium
TGAGGCCTACCAGCGGAAAGGATATTGCATGCCCGCGGTGGTCCCGCGCGGCGAAGGAAAGCAGCTCGTCAGTCCCGGCGCGAAGGCGTTGATCTCCTACGACCCCGCGACAGGCAAGGAATTATGGAAAGTGCGCCACGAAGGCTGGTCGATGGCGCCGCGACCGCTGTATGGACACGGCCTGGTATTCGCGGTCATCGATTACGACCACCCCGAGTTGTGGGCGGTGCGCCCCGATGGCAATGGCGACGTGACCGACAGTCACATCGCCTGGAAGATCACGAAGACGATCCCCTCGCGACCGTCGTTCCTGCTGGTGGACGATCACCTGTACCTGGTCAACTCGGACGGAATCGCTTCGTGCGTCGAGGCGAAGTCAGGGAACGTGGTATGGAAAGAACGTATCGCCGGCAAATACTCCGCGTCGCCCCTCTATGCCGATGGCAAAATCTATTTCTTCAGCGAACTCGGCGTGACCACCGTCATCAAGGCCGCTCCCACGTTCGAAGTCTTATCCATCAACACGCTGGACGAACAACAGCTATCCGCCAGTCCGGCAGCAGCCAACGATGCCTTATTCATCCGCACAGAATCGTACCTGTACCGGGTTGAAAATCGCCGATAAGAAAAAAAACCAAACAAGAGTGGACCACGAAGAGCACCGAGAGCACGAAGGAAGAGGGAGAGTGGAAGTAGGGATAATGAGGCGAATGAGTGTTAGGTGAAAACTCAATAAAACAAGGACCACGGACATTTCGCGCGGACGTTCGACCTCGCTCCATTCACAACTCAAGCAGCCCGCCCCACATCCAACGCCCCCTCCATCCCCAACCGCATCGAAACCAATTTCAAATAAAGAATTCTCTTCTATTCCGTTCGTGCTCTTCGTGCCCTTCGTGGTAAACTTTCTCGTCCCCTTCGTGTGACCCAGGAGTTTCCGCATGTTGACGATTCAAGGACGACCGCGAGCGGTGTGTGACGGAGTCACGCGGCGCGACTTGCTGAAAATCGGCGGTGCGGGATTGCTTGGTGCCAGCCTGCCGCAGTTGCTTGCGGCGGAGGAGTCGGGGCAGACTTCGTCGGCACGGGCAAAGTCGGTCATCTTCTTGTTTCTTTTTGGTGGGCCCAGCCAATTGGAAACGTTCGACATGAAGCCCGAAGCGCCGAGCACCATTCGCGGGCCGTACAAGCCGATCGCGTCGCGAACGCCGGGTATGCTGGTTTGCGAACATCTGCCGAAGCTGGCCGCGATGTCCGACCAGTACGCGGTGATTCGCACGCTGACCCACAATCAGAACGACCACAACGCGTGCCACTACATCCAAACCGGCCATCCCATGCCGCCGGCAGAACGTGGACCGGCTCGCGTCAACGCGACCGAAAAAGATTGGCCCGCGTTCGGATCGGTCGTCGAGTACCTCGATCAGCAGGCCGACCAGCTTCGTCCTATCGATCGGCGTCGTGATTTCCCCAGTTACGTCTACCTGCCGAATCCGCTCGGACATATTCAAGGCTACGATCGCTCCGGCCAGTACGCCGGATGGCTCGGCCGCAGCTACAACGCGCTCGCCACCAGCGTGCCGAAGAAAGATGCCAAAGACAATCCCTACTTCCGCACCTGCGATGACGCGGAACTCTCCTTTCGCGTCCCCGGCGCGGAATCGCGAGACGGCCTGACGCTCGATCGGCTCCGCAATCGCGTCGGACTGCTGGAACAGTTCGACGAGTCGCGGCGCGAGTTCGACCGACTGCGGAAGGTTCGCGAGTTCGATCGCATACGCGAACGGGCCGTCGATTTGGTGACTTCGGAAAAAATGCGAGCGGCATTCGACATTCGCCAGGAAGATGCCTCACTGCGCGATCGGTACGGCCGGCATCTGTTTGGCCAGTCGGTTTTGATGGGACGGCGGATGATCGAGGCCGGTGCGCGGTTTGTCACGGTGCTTTGGGATTGCCCGGATGGCTACAGCTGGGACAGCCATCAGCATTCGGACGATGTGGGCAAGCATCTGCTGCCCGGTGCCGACCAGGCTGTCTCGGCGCTGCTGGAAGATCTCGCGCAGCGGGGACTGTTGGATGAAACGCTGGTCGTGTGCCTGGGCGAGATGGGCCGCACGCCGAAACCGGATACGGCACAATGGGGCAGGGGACACTGGAGCTACTGTTTTCCTGCTTTGCTCGCAGGCGGTGGGATTCGCGGCGGGGCGCTCTACGGCAAGTCCGACAAAGACGCAGCCTATCCGCTCGAGCACCCCGTCAGCCCGGAGACGCTTGCTGCCACCATCTTTCATGCGCTCGGCATTCCCACCGACACCCGGATCCACGACGCCTTCGGCCGCCCCGTGCCAGTCATGGAAAACGCGCAACCGCTGCGCGAACTTTTCGTGTAACCGAGTCCGCTCGCCCGTCGCCGCTAACACACACTCTCTGCCCACCCTCCGTCGGAGTTTCCAGCTGATGTGCATCGACGCACTACGATCCGCGCCACTGCTCGCCCTTTTCCTGCTGCTGCCATGCATCGGTGGTGAGCCCACCAACGGGTTGCAATTCGAAGAGCGTCTGATCGCCGGCGGGTACGGATACGCCTACGGCATCGCGGCGGTTGACATCGACGGCGACGGAGACCTCGATGTCACCAGCGCCGACACACGCAGAGATGTTTTGTATTGGTACGAAAACGACGGCAAGGGAAACTTCTCCAGACGCATCGTCCGCGATGCAGAACCAGGCTGGTTCGAGCGACACGCCGTAGGCGATCTCAACGGCGACGGCCTTCCCGACATCGTCGTCGTCAAGAACCTGGAGGGCCATCTCGTCTGGTTCGAGAACAACGGCAAACCGGGACTCGACAAAGACTGGACTCGCCACGTCCTGACCACTGACCTCAAGCGAGCCTACGATGTGGTGCTCGTCGATCTCAACGCCGATGGCCGTCTCGACGTCGCCGCAGCCGCATGGAACGGTAACTACCACGCGTGGTTCGCCAATCCGGGCCCTGGCAAATTCGACGAAGAGTGGAAAAAGGAAATGATCGATCAGGAAATCGGCGAAACGCGCACCATCGCGACAGCCGACTTCAACGGCGATAAGAAACCCGATCTGCTCGGGACCGCGCGGATCGGCAATCTCACTGCGTGGTACGAGCAAACAGGCGACGCCGCCCGGCCATGGAAGCGACATGTGATCGACGACCAATCGCCGCTGCCGGTGCACGGACAGCCGATCGACATGGATGGTGACGGCGATCCCGACGTAGTGATGGCGCTCGGCATGCACGCTTCGGAGGGCATGCAAAATACGAATCAGATTGTTTGGTACGAGAACCCGCGCAGTCGCGACAACGCGACCGGTGAGAATCGAGCGTGGAAAAAGCACCTGATTGGCCCCATGCCTTATGGTTTCGAAGTCTATCCCGGCGATCTGGATGGCGATGGCGATCTCGACGTTGCGGCCACCGCATGGGGCGGGGCAGGGCAGATCGCGTGGTTCGAGAATCCGGGCCAAGCCGGCGGAGAATGGAAACGGCACGCGCTGAAAGAACCGTGGAATCGCGCCAATCAGGTGCTCATCGCCGACCTCGACGGCGACCGACGTCTCGACATCCTGGCCTCCGCCGAAGTCGGCGCCAATGAAGTGCGTTGGTGGAAGAACCTCGGCGCGAAAAAATAAACGAATCGCGCCAAAAGATCCGTATCGGTTTGAAACCGATTCCTCTTTTGGCCGAAGGCCACCATCACCGTAGCCTAGGGCATCGCCCTAGGAAAAACGTGCCCCGCCATCAACAACACGCCCACCCATTTGGCGAAAGCAACGCATTCGCAGTTCGGCAGAAGGTCACGCGAGGAGCGTGACGGCTACTTTGGGACGGCTACTTTTCATTGCGGGATGATGAAAACCGGTTTTGTCGTCATTCGAGCGTTAATTTTTGCTTCTCAGATGGAAGTCGCATCGCTAAACTTTGATCGGTTACGGTATAGTTAAGCAGGGTTAAGAACTGACTCTCGGTCTAGGGAATCGTAATGCGTCGCTCCGTTCTATTCGCGCGACTTTGCCTGACGCTGCTGTTCGGCCTGTTCGCTGCCGTATCCTTGGCGGCGGATCGGGCTCCGATCACGGCCATCGAGGTGCATCCTGCGGAGATCCAGCTCACCGGACCTGCGGCGGTTCAAGGATTGCTGGTGACGGGACGTCGCGAGGATGGGCGATTGGTCGACCTGACGCGGGCCGCAACGTATGCGACTACCGATGCCGCGATCGTACGAATCGATGCGCGAGGCGAAGCGTCCGGCGTGCACGATGGGACGGCAACGGTCGAGATCAAATTCGATCGCTTTACACATTCGGTACCGGTGCGGGTCTCCGAGTCGTCCGTGCCGCGTGCGCTGCATTTTGAGAATGACATCGTTCCGCTCTTGAGCAAATTCGGATGCAACACTTCGGCATGCCACGGCAAGGCGGAGGGGCAAAACGGGTTCAAGCTTTCGGTGTTCGGATCGGATCCCTTGGCCGACTTAGACGCCTTGACGAAAGAGGGACGCGGTCGGCGGACGCGTGTGGCGATTCCGGAGCGGAGTCTGTTGCTGCTGAAGGCATCCGGCGAGACGCCGCATGGGGGCGGAGCACGGATCGCGCGTGGCTCTCGCGAATACGATGTGATGCGAGACTGGATCGCCGCCGGCGTACCGCAAGGCGACGCCAACGCTCCGCACGTCGTGCGTCTGGAAATCTTCCCGAAAGAACGAACGCTCGACCTGGGCGCGAAGCAACAACTTCGCACCGTCGCGGAATACAGCGACGGGCGTCGAGTGGATGTCACGGGCCTAACTCGCTTTCAGTCCAACAGCGATGCCTTGGCCACCGTCGATGAAACCGGCTTCATCGAGGTCGGCCAGTCACCGGGCCAAGTAGCGATCATGGCCAGCTTCATGGGCGCGGTCGATACGTTTCAAGCGTTACTGCCCCGCGTGGAAGCGATCGCCGACTATCCGGCTCAAACCGAATCGAACTTCATCGATCGACTCGTGAACACCAAGCTGAAGAAATTGAACATCGTGCCGTCGGGAATGTCGGACGACGCCGAGTTCATGCGGCGAGTGTATGTGGATGTGATCGGCACGCTGCCGACTCCGGCCGAGTCGCGTGCTTTTCTGAGTGACGCCAGTCCAGGCAAACGGCAGCAACTCGTCGCGCGTTTGCTGGATCGTCCCGAGTATGCCGACTACTGGTCGCAGCGCTGGGCCGACCTGCTGCGAGTCGATCGACGCGCGTTGGGCCACAAGGGAGCCTACGCCTACTATCGCTGGATCCACCAGCAGTTCGAGAACAACACACCGTATGATCGTTTCGCACGCGAATTGATCACGGCATCCGGAACGCTCGACCAGTCCCCGCAAGCCCGGTTCTATCAGGTATCGGGTACGCCGGGGGACACGGCGAGCACCCTTTCTCAGGTCTTCCTTGGCGTGCGAATCTCCTGTGCTCAGTGTCACCACCATCCTTTCGATCGCTGGAGCCAGGACGACTACTACGGCATGGCGGCATTCTTCCAGCCGCTGTCGCGCAAGGGAACTCCGCGAGGAGAAATGATGGTTGCCGCGGGCATTTCGAAAGCCACGAATCCACGCTCGGGCAAAGAGGTGATGGCGCATCCGTTGAGTATGCAAACAGCAGACAAGCCGCCGGAAGGAGACGCCCGAGACCGCCTGGCGGATTGGATGACATCGCCGAACAATCCCTGGTTCGCGCGGAACGTCGCCAATCGCATCTGGGCCCACTTCCTCGGTCGCGGGATCGTCGAGCCGGTCGATGACATGCGAGAAACCAATCCGCCGACCAACCCTGAACTGCTGGACGGAATTGCGCAGCATCTGGTCGATCAGAAATTCGACCTCAAGCAACTGATCCTCACGATCACCGCATCGCAGACCTACCAGCGCAACTCGCAACCGAACGCAACGAACGAGTTAGACGAGCAAAACTATTCACGGGCGTTGCTCAAGCGGATCGACGCCGAGGTACTGATGGACGCGGTGTGCCAGGTGACGGGCATCGAAGAAAAATACGAGGGTGTCCCGTCGGGCTATCGCGCGATTCAGTTGTGGGACAGCGAAGTCGAACACTATTTCCTGAAACTGTTCGGCCGGCCGACGCGCAAGACCGCCTGCGAATGTGAGCGGAACAGCGAGCCGAACGTGGGGCAGGTGCTGCATGTTTTGAATTCACCCGAGATTCAATCGAAGTTATCGCATGAAGCCGGACGAGTAAGAAAACTGGCCGCCACGATCCAGGATAACGGAGCACTGGCGGACGAGCTTTATCTGGTATTCTTCGCACGATTGCCGACAGCCGCAGAGCGGCAGACGGCCGTGGAGGCACTCAGCCGGGCCGGAGTGGACCGCCGCGCCGCGGCCGAAGATGTGGCATGGAGCCTGATGAATTCGCTGGAGTTCATCTTCAATCATTAAGGGAACAAGCCGATGGGATCGCAAACCCGATTTTGTGACGGCATGCAGCGTCGAGACTTCGTGCGATTGGGCACCGCCAGTTTGTTCGGTGCCTCATGGACGCTCCCCTCGCTGCTGGCTCGGCGAGCTCTCTCTGCTGAGAGGAGCGAAGCAGGCTCGACGACGGCCAACGACAAGTCGCTGATCATCGTGTTCCTGCGAGGCGGGCTCAGCACCATCGACACCTGGGACATGAAGCCGCAAGCCCCGTCGGAGTTCCGAGGCGAATTCCAGCCGATCTCGACGAACGTGAATGGAATTCAGATTTGCGAGCATCTTCCGCGAGTGGCTCAGCAGATGGACAAGATCGCGCTGGTGCGATCGTTCGGTCACCGCAATTCGGATCACGGACCCGCCGATCACTACATGCTCACCGGCTACCATCCGCTTGCCGGTTTCAACCCGGGCCTGTCTCCGAACAATCAACGCCCCTCGCACGGATCGATCATCGCCAGGCGGCTGGGGCCGCGCGGATCGGTGCCGCCCTACGTCTGTGTTCCCGACATGCATCCCAGCACGGGCGCCGCGTACCTCGGCCCATCAGCGGCACCCTTTTCCATCAATGCCGATCCGAACGATCCGGGCTTCACGGTACGCGACGTCGTTCCGCCACTCGAACTCGATCCTAATCGCGTCGATTACCGCAAAGAACTGCTCGCCAGGGTTGATCGTTTTCAGCGCGGCGCGGAATCGTCCGCCAATCGCGGCGCGAAATCGGTTGGCGTCTTTCGCGAGCGGGCGTTCGAACTGATGACCTCTGCGGAAGCGAAACGGGCGTTCAACATTCAGCAGGAGGACGAAAAACTCCGCGACGAATACGGACGCAATTCGCTGGGCCAATCGTGTTTGATGGCCCGACGCCTGGTGGAGGCGGGTGTGCGCTGCGTGACGATTCAGCATGTCGACTGGGACACGCACGAGAAAAACTTCGTCCATCTGCAGCGGGACCTGCTGCCCCTGCTCGACGCGGCCATGTCGACGTTGTTCCGCGACCTGGCCGATCGCGGCATCCTGGAGAAGACCCTGGTGGTGGTAACAGGCGAATTCGGACGCACACCAAGAATCAACAATCAGGCCGGTCGTGACCACTGGGGGCCGGGATTCACTGTCGCGCTCGGAGGAGGCGGCGTTCGCGGCGGGCAAGTGATCGGCAGTTCGGATGCAAGAGCCGAAAAGCCCGCGGATGAGCCGTATGGCCCTGAGGATCTCGCGGCGACGGTCTACCGCGTGCTGGGCATCGATCCGAACTCGGAGTTCTATACTCCCGAAGGCCGGCCAATCAAAGTGGTGAACGACGGTCGACTCATTCGAGGATTACTCGGATGAACGTAAGGCATCTTCCTCGACCGATCGCGGCACTGTTCGGCCTCGTGTTGCTTTGCCGTTTCGCATCCGCTGAACTGCCGACCGTCTCGTATATTTTCCCCGCAGGAGCGCAGCGCGGGACCGCGACCAAAGTGTATGTGGGCGGACATTTTCTGCACGGTGAAGCCAACTTCGCCATGCACGGGAGCGGGATCACCGCTTCGCCACGCGTAACGGAAACCGCTACCCGGTGGTTCGAAGGTCCGCTCGTCGTGAAACCGGCCTCGCAAGCAGCGGAGAATTATCCACGCGATCACGAGGCGCAAATCACGATCACCGCGGATGCACAGCCCGGCATCGCCACATGGCGCGTCTGGACCTCGCAGGGAGTGACCACGGCTCGACCGTTCGTCATCGGCCACTTGCCCGAAGTGGTGGAGGCCGAGATGGACGGCGCACCGCTACCGCAGACCGTCACCTTGCCCGTGACCGCCAACGGCCGCATTTTTCCTCGCGAAGATGTCGACATCTGGGAATTTACCGCTAAGGCCGGCCAGTCAATCACTTGCGAAGTGCATGCCGCTCGAATCGCATCGCCGCTCGATTCGCACCTGGAAGTGCGAGGCCCCAACGGTCAACGAATCACCGAGAACGGCGACCACTTCGGCACCGATTCCTGGCTTCGATTTACGGCGCCCGAAACGGGCGTCTATCAAGTGCGGATTTGGGATGCCGAATTCCGCGGCTTGCAGGATTTCGTCTATCGACTGACGATCACCGACGGCCTCTACGTCGATCGCGTCTTTCCCGCTGGCGGAAAACGCGGCGAGACCGTATCGATGAAACTGTTCGGCCAGAACGTTCCGGCTGATCCCGTGCCCGTCACGTTGCCGGTAGACCGAACCGGAGTTCAGACGATCTGTCTGCCGCTCGCGAACCCGCCCGCCAATCTTTTGACGAATGCAGTGACAATCGACCTCGGCGAAAATTCGGAGTCCGTGGAATCGGCCGCGACGCGGGATGCAGAGCACACGCTGCCGATCCACCTCAACGGGGTCATCAGCGCGGCAGGCGAAGTCGATACCTGGCGCATTCGAGCCGCACAGGGGCAGTCGATCGACTTCGAGTTGATGTCACTCAAGCTCGGTTCACCGTTGGATGCCGTTATCCAGATTCTTGATGCGAGCGGCAAGTCGCTTGCGCAATCCGGCAGCACGATGGACAATCCTCTGGAAGCCAAGGGGACCTTCGCTGTCCCAGCGGACGGCGTGTATCAAATCACGATCCGTGACATCTCGCCAAGTCGTGGCGGCGAGTCGTACCTGTATCGATTGCGGTTGGCGGTAGCCGCTCCGGATTATCGTCTGCGTGTTACGACCGACGCGTTGTCGCTCGCTCGAGGCGCCGAGGTGAAGACCAAGGTCAACGTGGAGCGCATCGGCGGCTTTGCGGGTGAGATTGAACTGCAGATCCCCAACTTGCCAACCGGTGTGACGCTCGGCAACAACAAGATCGCGGCCAATGCCAACGAAGTCGAAATCAGCTTGAAGGCGGATGCGATAGCGAAGATTCAAGCGGTTCCTCTCCGTATCGAAGGAGTCGCCAAGATCGGCGAAGCGCCGGCCACGCGCGTGGCAGCGTTGCCCGTAGTTTCACAGGGCGTAAGTGCCGAGTCGCTTCTGCTGGCGATCGCCATGCCGACGCCGTTCAAGATCGACGGCGGCGAACTGCAGATTCGCTACGGCGCACGCGGTACCATCTTCCGCAGGAAATTCGCAATCGAGCGAAACGGATACACCGGTCCGCTCTCCGTGCGATTAGCCGATCGTCAGGTTCGGCATCTACAGGGTGTCACCGGCCCCATCATCGACCTGCCCTTGGACGCGACCGAGTTTGAATACCCGGTAACGCTGCCCACGTGGCTCGAGACCAATCGCACCACCCGCACCATTCTCATGGTGACGGGCGAGGTGTCGGATGAGGACGGTGTGCGGCATAAAGTGAGTTTCAGTTCGGGAGACACCCGCAACCAGATTGCCTTGTTGACCGCTCCATGCCCGCTTAGCATTCGCGCCGAGAGTCAATCGATGCGAGCGACCTCGGGCGATGCGAAGGAACTCCATGTGACAATCGCTCGCGGCACCTTGTCGGCCGCTCCCGTAAAGATTGAGCTCGTGCTGCCCGAGCACCTGCGCGGTGTCTCGGCCGATCCCCTGACGATCGCGGCCGACCAGACTAGCGGGCAGTTGAAGTTGCACTTCGCCGCACCGCTCGGCCCCTTCACGATGCCGATCACCATTCGCGCCACCACGATGCACGAAAACGATCCAGTGATCGCCGAGTGCAAACTGGAACTTGTAGCAGGATCGTAAGCCTCGCAAGCGGGCTGTACGACGCCATTGCCCCCATCCGTTCCGTGCTTGATCCGCGACGGGAAACGTCGTGAGTGCGGAACGCAAAAAGCGTGATAGCGACGCGATCGCGACGAGGCAATCGACAGGCCCGTGCGATGCGACCAGTTCGGGGCGCAGGCGTGTCTACAGCGGGAACACTTGCGATTGCGGGAACGATCGCTGAAACAATCGCACACATCGCGGATTACGTTCGACGCTGACAACGTGACCTTTACCGTGAAGGGCCCCGACTCGGCCGCCGTCGTCGATGAAGTATTCCGCGAAGAGATTTTGCTCGCAGCCCTGATGGGCATACGCCCTCGAAGCAACAGCAACCGAAGCGGAAGCCGGTAAGCTGCCGAGCACCTGCTCGTTACTTGGTGAAGACGATTTGCTCGCCCTGATGTCGACGCAGGGACATCAGGGCAGCGCATCTGCGTGCCGAAGGCGTAAGAGAAATTGGCTCCTCGGATCGCTCACCCGTGTGCGGCACATTGCCCAGGGGCGCATGAGCGAACACGGCGATCACCGACGACCAAAGTCCCCTTTCGTAGTGAAGCTACTTCACCGGCACAAGATTGTGCTCAGGATGCTCGGGGCATTTGTAATTGCCCGGGCGTGAGTACGCATGAATCTTGCCGGAGCGAACACACTTGTATTTGTATTCTTTCTCCACCGCAGCTTCAGCCCGATTGCCTCGAACAATTACGCTGTCCAAAGCTGCAGCACCTAATGCTGCAAATCCCATCACCGCCACCAGCAACATTTTTCGCATGAATTGAACCCTCGCAT
>JBJOLO010000484.1:0-3096 GCA_046045565.1 Planctomycetota bacterium
TCGCCGGATGTTCTGGTTTGCGATTCGAGTGCGGAGTGCCATGCAGGAGTGGTTTCCGCCCCGATCTTCCTTGTTCAGGAGTAACCGATGATCACCACGCTGATTGCTCGTCTGACCGGCACGGATAAACTGCGAACTTTGGCCGAAACGATTGCCAGTCAGGTATCGGACGCCGTGTGGCAGCGGGTGCGAAATCGAGTCACCAGCCTCGGGGCGAACGAAGCTCGGGGATACGTTCGAGTTCGTGCGATTCCGGTGTTGCGGGAGCGGATTGAGTCGGGTGTAGACAGCCGCGAGCTGACTTCGCGAGCCTCGCAGATGCTGTTCGACTTCGCCAGTGAACTGGTGGTGCAATCGATCCTGCAGCGGACTGCCGTAGCGCCATCGCGGCCGGCGATTCTCCGTCGCGCGGCTTAGGCTGGTTAATCAAGCTGGGCCCGATCAACTTAGGCCCGATCAAGTGGCAAGTGTTCGAGCCGGGCACGCTCGAGCATTTTCGCCAGCAATTCCATCGGCAGCCCGACCACATTGGACGCGCTGCCGTTGAGCAGGTGGACCCATTCCAGTCCGTCCTGGAAGCCGAACGCGCCGGCTTTGCCTTCCCAGGCATTGGTGTCGAGGTAGGCTTCCAATTGCTGGTCGGTGATCGGGTCCATACGCAAGACGCTGACAGCGACTTCCACGTGCGGCTGATCGCCGGGGCGGGGCCAGATGCAGAGCCCGCTGTAAACGCGGTGTTCGCGCCCGCGTAGTCGTTGCAACATCTCTTTGGCGTGGTCACGGTTGGCAGGCTTGCCCAGAACCATCCCCAGGCATTCGGCGACGGTGTCGCAGCCGACGACGATGCCGGCTTGGACTTTGGGTGCAATATCGGCTGCTTTTTGCATGGCGAGCCGCGCGACCAGTTCGGGCGGCGTTTCCCGACTGCAAATCCCGCACTCGGCTGCCGGATCCGGCGCGATCACCTCAAAGTCATAGCCCGCCTCCCGCAGTAATTCGCGACGTCGAGGCGATTGGCTGGCCAGGATCAGATGGAACTCCGCCACGTTGTGGTCCCTTATTTTCGGTCTATTTTTCGGGTCTGGTTTCTGGTCTGGGTTCTGGTCTGGGTTCTGGTCTGGGTTCTGGTTCAGGCGGCATGATCGATGCGGCAAGATCGCGAACGCGGCCTCTAGCCTACGGGGGCTTTCGCGTCGCTCGGGTGATGCGACGCGGTTGTACCACGAAGAATTCGTACCACGAAGACATCGGAGTTTTTTTCCAGAGCCGTTCGGATTGTTTTTTTACCACGAAGGTCACGAAGAGCACGAAGGGAAGAGTTTTTGAATGGTGTCTTTTCCTCGCACCCAAAGGTAAATCCACAAACCAACCGCATGCCTGCAACTGGTTGCTCCCTTCTCCCTTGAGGGGAGAAGGGCCGGGGATGAGGGTGTCTTTTTTTCGGAGTGAGGTCGATCTTGTCTCAAACGGCCTCACGGCATCAGTCGATTGGCGTCGTTCAGGTAGAAGGACGGCGGAACTGCGTTGCCAAGGCCTGAGCCAGTCGAAGACCGCTGCGGTATGGGGAACAGACTCCTCGATCGTTTTCACCACGAAGATCGCGAAGGGAAGAGCAGGCTTATCGGAAGTACGGTAATCGGTTGCGGTTGGGGATTGAGGGTTTCGCGGTGCGTGGGACGGGGTATGATGCAGTGGGATGGTCGAGGAGGCGGCATGGTCGACGAGGCGGTGTTTTGCCGTAGCGCTCCATTCCCGGATCGCCCATTCCAGGAGCGAAAGCGTGGCCTGCGTCTCGCCGGGGGCATGCCAAGTGCCAACCTGGCGGGCGCCCGGTGCGTGCCTGAGTAGGGGTGCTCGACCGCCGTCAACCGAAACTGCACGCGCGTAGGATCCGATCTGTGTCATTGCCCGTCTTATACGAAGATAACCATTTGCTCGTCGTGAATAAACCTGCAGGTTTGCCGACGCAAGGCGCGTTGCCGGACGTGCCGAGTCTCCACACGATTGGTTGCGATTATCTGCGGCGCAAGTATCAAAAGCCGGGTAATGTTTATCTCGGCATCGTCATGCGTTTGGACGCATGCACCAGCGGCGTGGTGGTGTTAGCTCGCACTTCGAAAGCGGCTGCCCGCCTGTCCTCGCAGTTTCGCGAACGCGAGACACACAAAGTGTATTGGGCCGTGGTGGAGGGCGTGCCGGAGGCGGAGCAAGGCGAGTACATGGATTGGGTGGCGAAAGACGAGCGGCAGCAGCGGATGAAGGTGGTGCGATGCGATGGTCCGGCTGCTCAGTTGGCGAGGCTGCAGTATCGCGTCTTGCACCGGTTATCGGGCGGACGGACGTTGCTTGCGGTGACGTTGGATACGGGTCGCAAACATCAGATCCGCTTGCAGATGGCGACTCGCGGCACGCCGATTCTCGGCGATTCCAAATACGGATCACACGCATCCTTTGCACCGCCCGGCATCGCCCTGCATGCGGCCAGGCTCCATGTCCGTCATCCCGTGAAGCAGGACGAACTGGAGTTTCAGGCTCCCCTGCCGTCCACCTGGGATGCGTTGGGGATCCCGGAGGCATTACGCAACACATTGCGACGGGCCGAGTCCTAACCGCGCGAAACGGAGGGCGGCGCCGTGATTGTGTCTGCGGTGCGACCTTCTTTTGCCCTTCGCAGAGATAATCATTGCGCAGAGGTTTTCACTGCGCAGTAGCGAGGCTGGCCCGGGTGGAGCTTATTCGCGTTCCGCGACTCGCGGAGTGCTGCCGGTTGATTCCTCTGACCGTCCGACATTGACGCTGACACGGCACTTCACTTTGGCACCGGCCGTTTGCGTGCCGCGGTTGAGATCGGTTTCGATTTCCACGTTCGTGGTGACGCGCGAGGCCGATGTGCCGGCCTTGAAGGTCACCGGCAGCACGTGCACTTTGCTGGCGGCTTCGGGCTGTTTGATTTCGAAGCCCGGCACGTCGCATTGGATCTTGGTGATCTTGAATGGTTGCTTCGCCTTCACGATCAATCGCCCGGTCGCTTCGCCGGAAATCTCGACGTCACCGAGCGAAAGCGGAGACGGACTGACCGTGAGGGACGGACTGACG
>JBJOLO010000492.1:0-3961 GCA_046045565.1 Planctomycetota bacterium
ACCGGGGAAGTCGGTAGCAGACCGCTTCCTGTGCATTGCGCAGGAAGAGACGATCCCCCACGACCACCGGATGGTTCCAGGTTTTGCCTTCCAGTGCCTGGAGCCTTGCCCGCTCGACGGATGCAGCGGGGTCTGCGTTCAGCAACACGAGTTCTCCCTGTTCGCTGATCACCAATAGCAGGCCGGAATCTTCAAGCAACAGCACCTGTCCTTTGCCGTACCGCCCGCCCTTCCAACGACGTTCACCCGATTCGAAGTCCAGGCACGAAAAGATCGCGCCGTCGAAACCATACAGGTGTCCTTGATAGAAGACAAAGTCGTTGAAGTCCGGCTTGAAATTCCGCGATGTCCAGACTTCTTCAGTCGCAAACGATTCGTCCTGCTTTTTGATCCGCACACGCCTCGTTCCTGATCCCATGCCGGTCGGAATCAGCATCGAATCGCCGTCGATCCATTGCGGCTGACAGGCGCGATAACCTTGGCTCTTCCAATCGTAGTCGAGTCGGACTTTGCCGGTGGCCGGTTCGAGAATCATCAGTCCCAGATTGCTGAGCATGGCAATCAAAGGTTCGCCCTCGATTTCGCAGGGCTGCGCTGAGCCGTAGGAATGTTCGCCGCAGGGCGCCGACCATCGCGGTTCGCCGGTTTCCGCATCGAAGGCAAGGATGCCGAGTTCGCCCGGGCTGCCCGCATGCACGATCACAACACCCTGAGTGACCAGCGGCGAACTGGAGAAGCCCCACATCGGTGGCTCGCGTTTCGCGACTTGACGCAGGTCCTGTTTCCATTCGATCTCGCCGGTGCGGGCATCGAGTCGCAATAGGAAACCTTGTGCGCCCATGGCATAGAGCTTGCCGTTGTCGAGCGTCGGCGTCGCGCGTGGCCCCGGTCCGCCCAGCGGGTCGTCAAACCGCGATTCCACTTCACGCACCCAAACTTCGCGACCATCATCGGCGTGGTAACAAACGACCACCTCCATCGGACCTCGCTGTTCTTGCGTGAACAGCCAATCCCCGGCCACCGCAAACGACGACCAGGCCGGCCCGACGGGAATCTTCCACAGCAGCTGTGGCGGCGTCTTCTGCCAATCGGCTGAAACCTTCGAGCCACGTTGACGACTCGTGCGATCCGCCCCGCGAAATGCCGGCCACTCGGGCTGCGCCAGCGCCTGGGCAAGCTCACCGTTCGCAGTCTCCAACGCGTCCCCCGTCGCAGGATCCCGTTTACTCATTAGCAATCGCTCTTCCGACGATTGCTTCCATCGCCAATCCAGTCCCACAGCAAACTCGCCCCACACACCGTCGGAACGCAGCAGCGTGGAAATGCCGAACCCGACCGTGGCCATGGCCAGCGGGACGAGAATCCTTCGAGGCGTAACCAGCCGCCGGCTCGCGATCGCTCCAACACCGAACAAGAAGAGCCCCATAGGTACGGTAAGCATCATCATCGCGGGACCGCGCATCGAGGGATGAGCCAGAGCGATGGTCGCCGCTGCAGCCATGGCGATCACCAACACACCAAGCACCCGCTCCCACCACCGCGCACGACTCGCGGTCAACCACCAGATCATCATCAGGAAACCGCACAACAGCGGCCCGAACGCCGCGACCATCCATAACTGAGCGGGCCCATCCTCGACCCATGAGGGCAGCAACTTGGCCACGCCCATCACGGCAATCAGCAACACCGCCGGCCACACGCGCCAGGGACGTGCAACGGATCCGCTTTGCGCCGAAATGTTTGCCGGACGACTATTCTCCACCTGCTCCTCGCTCATGCAAAATTCCCTCTGACCATTTTCCCGTTTTTGGTTTGATTGCTACCACACACCGCGGTGCCGTACGCGCAGAATATTGAGTGGCAAGGATTATACCCTGTTGGCGAGATTCCAGGGCCACAATCACATTTCGAACTGCCGACGCACAAGAAAGGCCGCAAGGAGTGACGGGCGCCTGGGGACACGGGGCGCCCCATGGTTTGCCCAGATGCATCCGGTCATGCCCCCGCTCAAATGCCGCGCCGTCGTGGCTCAACGACCCGAAAACACCTTTGAACCGATCCGAGGGATCGAGAAGGCAAGACGGAATCTGCAAGACGGAATCTGTGGACTCGAACGACGCGAAAAAGCGATTGCAGGATCACCTTCCATAAAACGAGGCCATTGGCTGTAGAGGAATGACTCTGTTTCCCGAAAGGGCACGTGCGGGCGGGAGCGACTCGGTTCTATTAACCGACCATGGCTCTGCAAATCGCCGCACAGCCGTTCTGTGTCGACGACTCGCCTTCCTGCAATTCATGCAGTTAAACTTGTCGTCCGGAATCACCGCGTCGTCAATCAGCCACGTTCCATCATCCGCGGCAACAGGACCTCGGTTAGCTGTCGCTCGAATTTCTCTCGCATCTTCGTCAGAAACGTGATCACGTGGATCGTTCGCATGGAGGCCAAAAAGTATTTGTTTTGCTCGAAGAACTGCCGCTCTTCGGCAGGCTTGTCGGCGAAGTAATGCTTTTCGAAACTCCGCCAGAACGCCAATCCCTGCTCGGTCGGGATTTTGGTCGCCAGCATGCTGATCTCCAGCTCCGGAATCCCGTAGATCAGAAAGATCAAACCGACGTCGAACAGATAGGTGCCGGTGGACAAATCGCCCATGTCGATGATCACCAACTCGCCGTTCTGCACCATGATATTGCTGGAGTGCAAGTCGAAGTGGACGCAATGATCGTCGTCGGGTAGCGACTCGAGTTTTCCCAGAAGGAACTCCGTTTGCTCGGTGGTCAGCAGATAACCGATTTCGCGGATGTAGCCGCGCATCCGTTGTTTCATATCCGGCAGAAGCTGCGGATCGCCTTTCGCCGCGTGCAGCGTTTTCGCCGTATCCGACAACATCTTGGCGTAGTGGTCGTAGTTCTTGAAATCGTTGCGAATCACTTCGCTGAAGAGTTTCGCATCCAGGAATTCAAAGAGGATCCCCGTTCGCGTTCCGCACGTGACAACGTCGTACGAAATGGCGGTCGGAATGCCCATGACGAACGCCGCCTTGGCAAACCGTTTTTCCTGCTCGGCGACATACGGCTCCACTCCCTCGTTGTAAAGCTTCACCACCGTCTCATCGTCGATCCGGTAGCACTCGCCGCAAACTCCAGCCGAAATCGGCTCGCGTCCGGCAAGCGAAATCTCCCGCGGCTTCCGGACGATCGCGATCATCTCCGACAGGCCGGTGATATCGAACACCTCACGGACCTGCGGCGAGACATTGGTCACGACGAGTTTCCCTTGATTCTTGGATAGCGACTGATGCGCTTTGAGCACGCTGCGAATGCCGGCGCTGGAGATGAAAGGGCATTCGCCCAGGTCGAGAACCAGTTCGCGTACTCCGTTCAAGTCGAGACTGGCGTCGAAGGTCGGGGCGGTTATGGCATCGAGGCGGTTGGTAACGGTGACCGTGAGCGTATCGCCCGATCGTCGGCTGGCCAGACTCATTGAATCACTTGTTCTTTCGCTGCAGAATGAAAAATTGCCGCTCCAACAACCACAACCCGTCGCGGTCGGGAGTGGCGCGATTCTACGGGGCGTGACGCGAGGTGTCGAGCGATTTCGATCAGGAAAAGCCTGTTTTTCTAACCACGGATACTGGGGAATCAAAAGGCCGTCACTGAGCCGTTTGTGTCCGAAATGGCACGGCAGGACTGTTCGCACGCTTTGCGCCAGAATCACTCGCGCATCGCCTTGGAGTTCGCATCTGCGGTGAGTCCGACGATCGTTGACGGCGGGCCGATTCGGGATTACATTCCCACCCGTTGCTCCATCTTTCCCGGCACCTCTCTCTCCATGATGAATTTATGTCGGCCCAGTTCATCGTCACCACCAGCGACACGGTTCACGGGTTTGAAATCAGCGAGTATCTCGGCGTGGCGCAGGGGCTGGTGATCCGGGTGCCATCCCCGAGCCAGGGTTTCCAGG
>JBJOLO010000503.1:0-2856 GCA_046045565.1 Planctomycetota bacterium
GCCGCGCCGCGGAATCATCGTGAATGTCGCAGAGCTTCGTCTGTATTATTTCCCTGTACAGTCAGGCGAGCCGCAACCGGGCGTGCCGGCGGGCGCCCAGCGCGTCATCACGCATCCGATCAGCGTCGGGCGCATGGATTGGTCCACGCCAATCGGTACCACGACCGTCACAGGTAAGACAGCGAATCCAAGCTGGTATCCACCGCAGTCGATTCGTGACGAGCATGCGGCCCGCAACGATATCCTGCCGCGAATCGTGCCACCGGGGCCCGATAATCCACTCGGAGCTCACGCATTGCGGCTCGGCTTGCCGGGCTATCTCATCCACGGCACGAATAAGCCCTCCGGTGTTGGCATGCGTGTAACGCATGGCTGTATTCGCATGTTCCCCGAAGACATCGAATCATTCTTCAAGATCGTGCCGACGGGTACGGTCGTGCAGATCGTGAATCAGCCTGTGAAGCTCGGGTGGATGGCCGACGGTAGTCTGTATATCGAATCGCATCCGCCGCTGCCCGAAAGCAGCGTCGATGGCGAAGAAGTCGCCAAGGTCAATGCAGAAGGCCAAGTCGTTCAAGAGTCGCCATTGACGAGCCTCATGCGAGCCTATATCGCAGCAACCGAAGAGCGGCGCGTTGATTTGCATTGGGATCGGGCGGAAGAGGTCGCGCAGTTCGGCCGCGGTATTCCCGAGTTCGTTGCAACTTCGGCACCAGCGAGGCCGGCGGCCAACGAAACGCTCTAGCTGAGTGCATCGACGATGACCGTCGTCGATGATTCCACCGGACAAAAAAAAAGCCGCCGAATAAGTCGGCGGCTTTTTATGCGCACAGATACGGTTCTCTCGAACCGTGTTTTCGCTGTGCTTATTTGCGCTGGGACTGCTCGAACATGCGGTCGAGTCTCTGATTCGTAGCGTCGCAGCAGGCCTGAGCCGCTTGCGCCGCCTGCAGAGCCTGGTTCGCGGTGCTCTGGGCGCCCGAAGCAGCTTGCTGGGCTTGCGTGGCTGTGCGCTGGGCCGCTTGGGCCGCGTTGTTCGCGGCTTCGGCCGTGGCGCGGACCGCGTCAAGCTCTTCTTGGGTTACGGCGCAACCGGTAATCATCGCCATGCTGCCGACGATCACAGCTGCGCGCAGAGCTGCTTGGATCTTATTGGTCATTTAAATACCCCTGACTATGAGTGACAGACCGGCGGCATTATTTCCTAAAGCGTCGAGCACTGCAATTTCAAATTCGCTTCGAGTTCGTGATTCGGACGTATGAAATTCTTTAATCACGGATAGGAGTTGCGGCTGACTGCTGCGATGAATTGTCGAGTGTAAAAAGCTCCTACTTGACCCGTTTAGCGGCGAAGCTGTATATAGTCACAGACTGGCTTTATATACAGGTGTCTTCATGCGGGACCTCACGCCGCGACAAAAGCAAATTCTTATTCTCCTTCAGAAGGTTATGCAGGACACTGGCATGCCACCCACGCGTGCCGAAATCGCCAAGACACTGAAGTTTCGCTCGGTCAATGCGGCCGAGGAACATTTGCGAGCGCTCGAACGTAAAGGAGTCATCGAACTCTTGCCTGGAACGTCGCGCGGCATTCGCCTCAAAGATTCGCTTCGAGAGCAAATCGGCTTACCGCTCATCGGTCGAGTTGCGGCAGGCCAACCGATTCTCGCGCAAGAGCATATCGAAGCGCGTTATCAAATCGATCCGGATATGTTCAAAAAGCCGCCGCATTTCTTGCTCCGCGTACATGGCATGAGTATGCGTGATGCCGGCATTCTCGATGGCGATCTCGTGGCCGTACACCGCACGCCCGATGTTCGTACGAGGCAAATCATCGTGGCCCGTCTCGATGACGAAGTGACGGTCAAGCGCTATCGCCAGGAAGGTCATCGAGTATGGCTAATGCCAGAGAATCCTGATTTCGAGCCGATCCAGGTCGATTTGCGCGAACAGTCGCTGGCTATCGAGGGTGTGGTTGTAGGGGTCGTTCGCGACTCAATGAAGTAGTCGATTCGTCATTCAGTGCTGCATTGATTACCTGGCAAGCCGGTGGAATTGGACGAATTGCATACGCGTGTTTGGCGAGGCCGAATTGCCCCCGCGTCTCGTCCGGTTATTGCCTCGGGTTTTGCTGATCTCGATCGCTATTTACCAGGCGGTGGCTGGCCTACCGGCGCCCTCATCGAAATCTTAGTGGACGGCTACGGCATCGGCGAACTCGGGTTGCTCATGCCGGCGCTCGCTACTCTCACACAGCACGATCCGGTCAAGTCGCCCAAGTGGATAGCATGGGTTGGGCCGCCATTCGTGCCGTATGCACCGGCGCTCGAGCAGCATCGTGTCAGCGTAGAGCGGTTGCTCATGATCCATCCTGGTGATGGACACAAGAATCGCCTGTGGTCCATCGAGCAGGTCATTCGTTCGGGGTCGAGTGCCGGTGTGCTGGCGTGGATCGTCTCAGCAGAGGACGTGATCCTGCGGCGGTTGCAACTTGCGGCGGAAGATCAGAACTGCTGGACGGTGTTGTTTCGGCCGCTCGCTGCCCGCCAGCAACGATCGCCCGCGGCGTTGCGCTTGTCGTTGTCATCGCGACCTGCGGCTGCAATGCGCATCGAGATCGTGAAGTGCCGTGGTGGCCGCCCCGGGGTCATCGATCTCGTTCAGCCGGTTGTCGCCCATGGGCCGAATGCGTTGCCGAGCAACGTGGGCGGATGACGTGTCGACATGCCGCGCGTACTACGTTCACCCGATCTGTTTCTGCCACCGCCTGCTGAAGCGCAGACTCAGGGTTCTTCCCGAGATCTCAAAGAGCGGCGCCTCTGGCTGGCCATATGCTTGCCAAATTTGCCGTTGGAG
>JBJOLO010000523.1:0-13415 GCA_046045565.1 Planctomycetota bacterium
CAACGGACCACGGGCATGCGTGGTTGCGAAGCAGGCTGGGATTCTTTTGCCGTGATCGCCTTATCCCTTTTTGGGGAACTGACTGGCGTATGCGGTTTGGAACCATTCGATGCCGCGACGCAAAACGCCGACATCGTTGCTGATCGTGGGCATCCGGCAACCGTTTTCGACGGCCCGGTCGCAGAACTTCGGATCGGGCACGACGGCTCCCCAACCTTTGCCGTGCTTCTTGCACGCTGCTGCCACGCGGAGGATGGCTTCCCAGAGTTTGTCCGAATGAAACTGTCCGACGACACCGAGTGCCAGCGACAGATCGGCAGGACCGATGAAGAGCAGATCGACGCCGTCGATCGCGGCGATCTCGTCTGCCTGTTCCAACGCGCCGAGTGTCTCGACCTGAATCGCAACCATCTGTTCGCGATTCGCCTGCTCGATGAACTGCGGGCCGGTCATATGGGTGTAGCACGCATCGCGGCCGCTCAAGTTCAGTCCGCGGACACCGCGCGGAGCGAACTTCGACCATTTGACGAATTCCTCGGCCTGAGCAGCACTATGGATCTGTGCCGCCATCACGCCGCCGACGCCCGTTTCGAGGCATTGGGTCACGGTGGAGTAGCCCGTCGGGGCAAGTCGCACGAAACAGTCCATGTTGTTGGCTTTCGCCGCCAGCGTCGCCATCACCATCTGCTCGGTGGAGATGAATGCATGTTCGATGTCGAGCCAGAATCCGCGGAACCCGCCTGCCAGTCCATACATTTCGATCAGCACGGGATGGACTACTCGGCCTACCGCAAAGGTGCGAATCAATTCATCGGTCGCCAACAGTTCTTTGAACGTCTTGCGCATCGGCCGGTCACTCCCCAAGTTGTGGAATCGAATCCGCTCGATTGTAGCCGCTGCCGGGTGGAAAGGGAGAGGCGAGCAGTTTGTAGCTGCGAAGGATCCCGGCGTCAAAAAAGAAACGGCGGAGGTTTTTCGCCTCCGCCGTTTCGAAAGGTCAACTCATCTGCGTCGGCGAGGATTAGAACTCCATGCCGTACTTCTGTGTCATCGCCTTGCGGATGTCGCCCGTGGCCTCGTCCACATGCTGCATGATCAGGTTTGCCGAGGCGTAACCGCGGATCCGTTCCTGGTTGGCAGCCGTGATCTGGTTGTCACGAGTGGCACGGGAATCTTCGACGGAAGCCCAACCGTACGAGCCGTAAACTCCCGCCCAAGTAAAGGCGATCGGGTTACCCCAACTGTAGTTGTTGTAGACCGGTTGCACCGCGTCCGACGCGCGTCGGGCATTGGGACCGATGTCCCGCATCGATGTTTCGGCCTGGCGGAGCATACCGGAGACGTTGGTCGCATAGGCGACCACGTCGGGGTCCACATTCAACACCGGCAACTGATCGATCTTGGCGGCATAACGGCCGTACCACTTGGCAATAGCTCCGGTCGTCGAATTACCGCCACCTGGATTCTTGTTCTTCAGGTCATTGATCACGGCAACGACCGAGCTGTAGTACTTCTTGGAGGTTTGGGCGACGAGCTGTTTCTGATAGTCGGCGGTCTCATCCGCGGTTTTCTCAGGACTCTTTTCAGGCTCGCTTCCCGCCTTCAGCGACGGAGGCGTGTCAAAGACGCTCAGGATCCGCCGCATGCCGCTCTCGTCCAAGTGACCTTCCAGCGTGATCTGCTTACCGCTGACCTTTGCATTCCAGTCATGGAACTCGTGGATCATCACGCCATGATTCGTCAACGCGTGCATGATCATGGCCTTGGCCAGTTCCGGAGTCATGGTCAGTTCTTCACCGAAGTCGACCTTGATTTTGCCGAAACGCTTTTCGCCGACGGTGATGCCGAGCGAAACGCCGCGAATGCTTGCCAGTTGCTTGGCCAAGGTGTCTACGTTGATCTTCAGCTGCTTGATCGTTTCGGAATTCGAGAGACGATCGCTGATGTAGGACTGGGAGAAGACGTGTTCCAAGTCGAGCGCCATGATGATCGGAGCGCCGCGTTCGGCGAACTTCACCGCTTCGTCAAGATATCCCGACAAGTTGCCGCCTTTCGACGACTTCGTTTCATTGATCCAGCGACCCACTGTCTGGCGATTGGCGGGTGTGCCGATGCCGAATGTATTTTCGGAGAACTGCACAACGAACGTGCCGCCCGGAATCACGGCCACGTTTAAGCCGCCGATGCTATCCAGGCTACCTTTCACGCGCGTGGCAAGTTTCGCCAGGTTCGGCTTGTACTTGAGATCCATCAGGCTCGTTTGCCATTGGGGATGGAGTTGCACGAGATCGAGGTGCGCGGCGACAACGATCCTCTCGGTCTGCGGCGGCGCGATCACCAATCCGGCTTCGAATTCCGATTCGTGCTTGTCTCGCCAATTCTCTTTCTTGCCCAATGGCGAATTCAGCAATCCATCCACATCCACCAGAACGATGCAATTTGCACCCTCGGGAATGCGACGAACCAAAGAGTCGTAGTCGCCCAGGACGCGACTTGTCGTCAGAAGGCCGCAGACGCACATCAGTGCGACAGTTGGCAACGCTCGAACTACAGACATGCTTCACCTCTCGGAATAATTCGATAGTCGGGGATCGCTATCCAGCATGATCAACCGCGACTCGACGTTGGTTTCGACCCGACTGATTCGGGCCGCACGCGATAACTGGCGTCAGTATAGAACTCGGCGTGGTCAGTTCCTATGGGGTAAGCTCACTGTCGTGCCCTGGTTTTTTGCGGCCTGAGCGCCGATTGTCATGCGGGGGTAAACCTTGCCGATTCCGCTGACCTTACCGGTTCGCTGACAGATCCCTGCTTGGGGTGTGGATTCCGCAAGTTCTGTTGGTTTTTGACGCACGAATTCCTCGTTTTTCGGCCACGGATTCGGGGGCAATCGCTGACTGCGAATCACTCGCGGTCGCTATTTTTCGGCGATCACGGGGTTCCGCAGTTTGCCAACACCTTCCAGTTCGACTTCCACCACATCGCCCGGTTTGATCTCGGAGGTCTTGCCCGGGGTGCCGGTGAAGATCAGATCGCCGGGGTGCAGGGTGATGTACTGGCTGATAAACGCGACAGTGGAAGGCACGTCATGGATCAGGTGGTCGGTTCGCTCCTCTTGTTTCACTTCGCCGTTGAGTATCAGACGCAGCATCAGATTGTCATAGTCGACGCCGGCAACGATGTAGGGGCCCACCGGTCCGAACGTATCGGCGCCCTTCGCGCGCCACCACTGAACATCTTTTTGCTGTTCGTCGTTCTGCCAAATGCGTTCACTGATATCGTTGCCGGCGGTAACGCCCAGCACATACTGCAGTGCTTCGGACTTCGCGACCTTGCGACACGTCTTGCCGATCACGATCACCAATTCCGCCTCGTAATGTACGGTCTTTGCATCCTTCGGGATCACGATCGCTTCACCTTGCCCCACAAGACAGGAAGGACTCTTGAAAAACGGTTGCGGGATCGCAAACTTCGGCGGGATCTTCTCATCGGCAAGATGGCTGCGATAGTTGCCCGCAAGCGCGAGCACCTGAGTCGGTTGCGTGGGCGGAAGAAGCTTTATCTCTTTCAGCGAGTGGGTGGTGTCGGTCTTAGACCATGTGCCGAATAGGTTTCCCGAAAGTTGTCGCACCCGCTCGCCTTCCAGAATGCCATATGCGATGGTCTCCCCTTTTTGAAATCGCAGATAACGGATCGGCTCCGCTGCGTTCGACCAAATCGGCCATCCGATCATACTGAGAGCGAGAGCAATGCATTTCGTCAGACTGAATCGGGACATCCTGAGGCTCCTATGTCGAAAAACGAAGGGCGTGGAGGGGGAACGCTTGGGAAATACTTTCCTGGGTGCTGTTTTTAAGTCAGCGTCTCGATGCATCGAACGGGCTATTTACGATAGAGCAATTTTGCGAGCTGCAAAAACAGGGCGTCGCGCCGCTGGCGACGCTCACGAATGCGGTCGCCGGGATAGTCATAGAAGCCTTGGCCGGTCTTTGCTCCGAGATGTCCTTGATCGACGAGCGACTGGACGCGCGACGGAACCTCAACTCCGCTTGCGATGCTCGGCACCAGGTTGCGGAAGGTGGTGGCTTGGATGTCCAGCCCTCCAAAATCGTAAACCTCCAGCGGCCCGACTGCGGCCATGCGAAAACCAACGCTGGCAGAGAGTGCCGCATCAATATCAGCAGGGCTGGCCACGCCTTCTTGCAGCAGATTCCATACTTCCCGCTGGATGGCAACCTGCACGCGATTAACGAGAAACCCGGGCAATTCCTTGTTCAACCGCAAAGCGTGCTTGCCAATCCGAGTCAACAAATCCACGGTTGACTCGACGACCGAATCGGCCGTGGCAGGACTCGGGACCACTTCGACCAACGGGACAAGGTGCGGCGGATTGAACCAGTGTGTCACCACGGCCCGCTCGGGACGTTTCAGTTTCGAGCCCGATTGCGAGATGGGAAACGCCGATGAGTTCGAGGCCAGGATCGCATCGTCGGCGACGAGCGATTCAATGCGAGCGAAAAGTTCCTGCTTGACGAGGAGATCTTCCTGAACTGCCTCGGTAATGAAACGCGCCTCACGAACCGCATCGACCTCGCGGTCGTGCACGATCAGTCGGGCGAGTGCCGGTTCGATCTCGGAAGGACGGATCAACTCCGCCTCCACAAACGCAGTCAAGTTGCTGCGAACGCGTTCCTTCAGCGTGTGGCGGGCTTGCGGGTCGTGGTCGTAGCCATGCACGGTATAGCCCGCGATCGCAAACGTTTGAGCGATCCCGTGACCCATCGTGCCGAGTCCGAGCACCGCTATCGGAGATGTTGTATCGATCGCCATGCAAAATCCTCGTGAATCGCAAAAGGAAACCGGTCGTCGATGAAATCGTAGGGAGCGGTGAAGCCGCGGTAAATCTGGCCCGCATTTTCAGAAGGCGACCGACTCGCGTCCTTTCAATTGCAAGAGCTGCCGCGTATCGTCGGGAGTGGCGATTTCCAGTCCCAGGTCGCGCAGGATGCGGCAGATCTTGGCCACCTGATCAGCGTTGCTCTCCGCTAATTTGCCGCGAGCGATCCACAGGCTGTCTTCGAGCCCAACGCGGACGTTGCCGCCGAAGATCGCGGCTTGCACGCCGATGTACATCTGATTGCTGCCTGCGCCGAGCACCGACCATTGATACGCGTCTCCAAAGAGCCGGTCCGCCGTGCGCTTCATGTGCATCACATCCTCGGGGTGCGGGCCGATGCCGCCGCGAATGCCGAACACCGACTGAATAAACAAGGGCGGCTTGATCAACCCGCGGTCGAGGAAATGGGCTGCCGTATACAAGTGGCCGATGTCGTAGCACTCGATTTCAAATCGCGTCCCGTTTCCACTGCACGACTGAAGGATGTAGGCGATGTCCCGAAACGTGTTTTTGAAAATCCGCTCATCGCTATTCGCCAAATAGGGCCGTTCCCAGTCGTGCTTCCATTCGGGGTATCTCGGGATCATTTCATACAGTCCGAAATTCATCGACCCCATATTCAGCGACGCGATTTCGGGCTGCAGTTGCAACGCGGGTTGCAGACGTTCCTCGACGGTCATCGTCGGCGCACCTCCCGTGGTGATGTTGATCACGACGGGACTGGCGGCTTTGATCGCGGGTAGAAACTCGCGAAACACGGACGGATCTTGCGTCGGCCGACCGTCGCTTGCCATCCGTGCGTGCAAATGCACGATCGATGCCCCGGCGTTCGCTGCTCCGATTGCGGCTTCGGAAATCTCATCCGGCGTAATCGGCAAATAGGGCGACATCGTCGGAGTGTGAATGGCGCCGGTGACGGCACAAGTAACGATCACTTTTCTGGGTGGGGCCATGGCGGAGCTTCTACGCAAGGCGGAACGGAGCGGAAAGCCGATACTGTAGCAAATCAAGTTGACGCTTTCCTCCACGCGCCTGCACCCGATCGCGATGTTTTTTCGGGTCGTAACTCCACGCGAGTGATGGCGAGGTTCGCCGTCGGTACACTAAGGGCAAGGTTAGCGAGTGCGGCTCCTGCGGTGGATCGATCGAGCCGCAATGGATCAGGGAGCGTTACTGGCATGGCGTATTGGACGAAGTGGCCTGACAGGGATGCGTAGAAGGCATAGCGATAATGACGGTGCCAAGATGACGTTGCGAAGATAAGGCACGTGAAATCAAAGGGTCGAGTCATGTCCGAGGACGCACACGCGACGACGCACGAGGTTGATGCCGCGGCGCCCCGATGCGACCGTCGTTGGCGACTCTTGGAGTTCGGCGCACTGATCGGGCTGCTTCTGATCGGTGGCTGGCTGCGTGTCGGCCATTGGGAAAAGATTGCGGTCGAGCATTTCGATGAAGGTGTGTACGCGAGCGATGCGCTGTTTCCGGGCGGTTACCCGTTCCGACACCTCTATGCTCCGCCGCTGATGCCGCTCGCCATTCGATGGGCTTCTCGGTTCGGATCGGCTGAATCCTTTGGACCGTCGTTGCCGAATTTGGCAGCCAGTTGTCTGACATTGGCTGTGGTGTGGTGGGTGGTTCGCAGTTGGTTTGGCGTACGCAGCGCCATGGCCGCTTTGGCGTTGGCCACGTTCTCGCAGTTGCATGCCGCTTACTCGCGCACGGCGTTGACCGACGCGATGCTGCTGTTGTGGCTGGTGAGTTCGCTGTATTTCGTGGAGCGTCTGCTGCGACGCAGCGACGTCTGGGCAATCGCCGGATTGGGACTGACGACCGGTTTGGCTTGGTGGACCAAATACAATGGTTGGCTGCCGCTGGCGATCGCTGCGGGCAGCATCTTGTTGCTCGCGGTCTTACCGGGCACGCGATCCGGCACGCTGCGACGCGGTTTGGCGGGAGTCGCGTCGGCGATTTTCGCCTTGATACTTTGGGCGCCCGTTTGGTGGGATCTGCCAGGCGGCTATGCCGAGGTGTCGGCGAACCACCAAAAGTATCTTGTCGGCCTATCGGGCTGGCCTCGCTCCTTGCAAACACAGATTGCACACTTGTGGTTGTTCGACGGTGCTGTCCCGATCGTGTTCGCGTTGGTGGGCGGCGTCGCACCGGGCGTCGTATTGTGGCGACTCCGACAAAGTGTCAGCGTCGCGCAGCTTGCTCCACTCGCGGTCACCCTTACGGGCTTTTGGGGGTTAGCACTTTCCACTCCGGCATACACGCCCTACGCGCGGCTGCTGTTGCCTTGGACCGCGATGGGGTGGATCGCCTTCGGCTGTTATTTCATTTCAGCAAGGTGGCGACGGGGCGTTACCTTTTCGCCTGCGTCGCACGAACAGGATTCGGGTTCGGGCGAGCCCGCGCGAATGTGGACGTCCTTCATTCAGGGCATGACAGGTATGCAGGGCGTGATCGTGGCGGCTGCCGTTGTCGGGGGATGCGTCCATTTCGTGTCGGGCGGATGGATACCGTGGGAGGATCGGCGATCGCTCTCGAAAGCAGCCGAGCAGATGGTTCACGACCACTCGTTATCGCAGGCGGAACAAGATGACGGCCGTGAGCCGATCTTCGCGATCTACGGCGAGCCGGCGCTGCTGTATCAATTGATCGCGAGGGACGCGACTGTCGCACCACTCGGTGGCCAGGATCCGATGCGGAATCGCAATTTGTCGAGACCCGAAACGAAATTGGTGGTCGGCCCGCACGCCAAGCAGGACCGCGCTTTCGTTGCCGCGTGGGAACGCGAGGCAGATCGATTCGGCACGCCACGTCGATACGCGGTCGAGCGGAGTGTGGTGGCACGGTTGGATCAGGATGCTTCACCATCAACGCGATTAGACGGATCACAACCTGATGCGTACGATCTGTATTCCACAACGGTCAGCCGCAGGTCGAAGCCGTGATCGAGAGGCCTACTCGAACGCCCCGCGGTTCTGCAGGCAGATCAGCGTGATGCGGATTTCTTCGTACGTGGCAGTGCCGTCGAGAGCCTCGAAGATCGGCTTGAGTTTACGGTCAGGGGAGTTCAAGGCTGCAGCCTGAATGCGTTCGGCCAACTCATCCGAGACCCAGGGATTCCAATCCATGACGACTTCATGCACGAGGTATTCGCACAGGTACTTATGCACGGTGGATTCGGCACGGCCAATGGCTACGGCTGTTTCTGCAACGCTTTGGCCGGCGCGGAAGTAGGGGATGGCGAGCATCGTACCCGCGGAGAGTTCGGTGTGCTCGGTCTCGAGTCGCAGTGTCGACGGGCGATCATCCCCCGCTGTCTTCGATGCCGACTCGGCTGTTCGCGTCCCATCTTGTCGCGCCTCGGCATGGACGCGAGGTGATCTCTTTGTCGGCACGGGAGTCGCGCGGTTTTCCTGCAGCGCGTGTTGAGGAGTGCCGGCGTACTCGGCGATGCATTGCACAAAGGCTTCGCCGAAGTCAGCCGCTTTCTTGTCGCCGACGCCGCGGATTTTGCGCAGGGCTGTAAGCGACTGAGGAAAACGCTTTGCCATTTCTCGCAGGGTGACGTCGCCGAAAATCAGGTAGGGAGGCACGTGCCGGGAATGAGCGAGGTTCTTTCGCAGTTGTCGAAGTTTTTCAAACAGCAATCGATCGACGCCTTCCCACGAGTCCTCCGCGACCGACCGTTTTCGCGACGTCGATTTCCGTTCGGGAGGACGGGTCAGGCGGGGCGTGACCTTTCCCTGAAGCAACAATCGCCCCTGCGGTGTGATTTGCAAGATGTTGTACTCACCCTCTTTCGCCAGAAACTGCTGGCCGACCAACTGTTCGATCCACTCGCGGATCGTTCGATGCGTTTCATGGCGAAGCAGGCCGTAGGTGCTGAGTTTGTCGTGACCGTTTTGAAGAATCCGCTTGTCATCGGAGCCGGCGAGGACTTGCGCGGTGTAGTCGCCGCCATATCGCTGATTTTGACGCACGACGCTGGAGAGAATTTTCTGACCGATGATCAGTGCATCGTCGACGAGATTTACGTCCCCCAGGCAAACATCGCACGCGTTGCAGGATTCGGATGACAGGTCTTGCCCAAAATACCGCACGAGTGATCGATGGCGACAATTCGGCAGCGTGCAGAATTCGTAGACGGCGTTAAGCGAGGCCCGCTGCGCATCCATCACCGCCGGATCGGCCTCGGCGATCATGTTTTTCCAGCGGGCAATGTCTCCCGGCGAAAAGATCAAGACGCATTCCGCCTCGAGGCCGTCGCGGCCGGCTCGACCGCTTTCCTGCTGATAATTCTCCAGCGACTTCGGCATGCCCGCATGGACCACAAATCGAACGTTCGGCTTGTCGATCCCCATCCCGAAGGCAACGGTCGCGACGATGATGGGTGTCCGATCTTCGATGAACGACTCCTGATTGCGATGACGATCGACATCAGGCATGCCCGCGTGGTAGGGCAGGGCGGCAATGCCGAAGTCGTTGAGCGACGCGCAAATCGATTCGGTGTCGGCTCGCGTTGTGCAATACACAATGCCCGACTCGCCGGCATGACGGTCGATGACGCCGCGGATTTGATCCAACAGTCCCGATCGCTGCTGCACGCGATACACGAGGTTCTTGCGGTCGAAGGATCCGACGAGCGTTTTCGGAGTTCGCAGGCCGAGTTGCTCGGCGATGTCGACTCGAACTCGTTCGGTGGCCGTGGCTGTGTAAGCGTGGACTCCAACGTTGGGGAAGCGATCGCGAATCACGCGGAGGCCGCGAAACTCAGGCCGGAAATCGTGTCCCCATTCGCTGATGCAATGCGCCTCATCAATAGCGATCATGGAAACCTGAGCCGACTGCAGGAAGTCGATGGTCGATTCCATCACCAGACGTTCGGGCGCGATGTACAGCAGCTTGATTTCGCCCGAGCGGATGGCCGCAGCAATGGTTCGCTTTTCGTGAGGTTGAAGCGAACTGTTCAGTGCGGCGGCCGGGATGCCGCATTCGCGCAGCCCGTCGACTTGGTCTTTCATCAGCGAAATGAGCGGCGAAACGACAATCGCCATGCCCGGCAGGCAGACCGCAGGAACCTGGTAACACAGCGACTTTCCGCCGCCGGTCGGCAGCACCACCACGGAATCGGCATGGCCCATCACGCAACGCATCGCCTCTTCCTGCAAAGGCAGGAAGCTGTCGTATCCCCAGTAGCGTTTGAGGGCTTCCGTGAGTTCGGTCATTTCGTCTCCTACGAAGTACCGCCCCGTTTCGTGGGGATGGGCGCACCTTTAATTTCTCGCGAGTGATGGCCGTTGTCGAGCGGGCATCGTGCGCTAGTGGGGGAAGGGGTGTTTCCGGGCGATGCCGGTTCTTGACGGGTGAGTCAACCAAGCCGACTGCGATCCCGACAACCTGCCTTCGGCAGCGCTGGGATTCGGCCCGGTAACCAGCCGAGTAATCGGTCCAGTAAGTGGCCCGGTGTGTGGCCCGGTGTGTGGCCCGGTAATCATCGCGTCATCGGCTTGTCATCGAGCGGCTGTCGTTAGAGAATGCGTGGGCTGAAAAGAGACGGTTGTCACGAACTCATGCACGAACTCATGAAGGAATGCTCATGCCTAGTTGCGTATTGGCCTACTCCGGCGGATTGGACACATCGGTCATTCTGGGATGGTTGCAGGACGAGGGCTACACGATTCACGCGGTGTACGTCGATTTGGGGCAGCCTTGCGAGGACCGCGAGGCGATTTTGCAGAAAGCGAAGAATATCGGTGCCGCCAGCGCCCGGATCGTCGATGCCCAAGAGGAATTGTGCAGCGACTTCGCCTTTCCCGTACTGCAGTGGCGAGCCAAGTACGAAACCGACTACTTGATGGGCACCTCGATCGCGCGACCGCTGATCAGCAAGAAATGCCTGCAGGTGGCGCGCGAGGTCGGCGCGGAGTTCTACGCTCACGGGGCCACCGGCAAAGGCAACGATCAGTGCCGATTCCAATTGGCGGCCGATGCCCTGCAGCCGGGTGTCACCGTTGTCGCGCCCTGGCGGATGGAAAAGTTCCGCAGTCACTTTCCCGGGCGGACCGAGATGATTCGCTACTGCGATGAGCGAAAGATTCCGATTAAAGCCTCGTCCAGCAAACCCTATAGCTCCGACGAGAACTGCCTGCACATCAGCTACGAGGCTGGGAAGCTGGAGGACTTGCAGGTCAATGGATTTGATCTGGTTGAATTCGGCATGACCCGCTCACCGCACGAGGCTCCCGATAAGCCTGAGAATGTCAAAATTCGATTCGAGTCTGGCGTGCCGGTGTCCGTGAATGGCAAGGCGATGAGTCCGTTGACGATCGTGAAGACGTTGAATGAGATCGGCGGTCGCAACGGCATCGGCCGGATCGATATGGTCGAAAACCGGTTCGTCGGCATGAAGAGCCGCGGGGTCTATGAAGCGCCGGGCATGACGATCCTGTACGCGGCACTGATGTTCGTCGAGCAACTGACGATGGACCGCGACCTGATGCACCTTCGCGATCGGCTGGCTCCGGAAGTTGCCGAACTCGTTTACTACGGATTTTGGTACACGGCGAAGATGGACGCGCTGATGGCTTTCATCCGCAACGCACAGCGGCATACGACCGGCGAGGTGAGCTTGAACCTCTACAAGGGAAATATCCTTGTCGACGCGCGTTCCAGCCCGAACAGTCTGTACGACGAGGGAATCGCGACGATGGAAGGCGGCGGATCGTACAACCAAACCGACGCCGAAGGCTTCCTGCGGATCCAGGGTTTGCCGAGCCGCGTGCAAGGACGCGTCACGCCACGCAGCCTGGATTAAGGTGCCGACGCCGCTCGCCCGGTGACGAACTTGGTGGGAAATCGACTGGTTCCGCCTTCCGGCGAATGAGGTAGCGATGTACGTCCTCGAGAATCCAGTGCTGCAGCGGGAGCTGCTCGTCAATCTGCGGATGGCGCGAGCGTTCCTGCTGTTGTTTTTCTACCAGGCGGCGCTGGCACTGGTGGTCTACTTCGCGTGGCCTCGCGGGATCGATCGCCTTGACCTCAGCAGCCGTCCGGACGCCGCCCGCGTGCTGTCGGATCTGTTTTTCATGGGGCAGTATATTCTTGCTTCGTTGATGGCCCCCAGCTTTGCCGCAGGAACGATTACGGGCGAGAAAGAGCGGAAGACGTACGAGATGTTGCTGGCGAGCCCCCTGCGACCGGCTGCGATCGTGCTCGGCAAAATGGTTGCCTCGCTGACCCACCTCGCCGTGCTCATCTTCGCCTCGCTGCCGATCATCATGCTGTGCCTCCCGCTGGGAGGCGTTTCGCTCTACGAAGTGCTTGCCGCTTATCTCGCCCTGATCGTCTCGATCGTGACCTTCGGTGCGATCAGCGTCGCCTGCAGCAGTTACTTCAAGCGAACCGCCTCGTCGCTTGTCGTCTCCTACCTGCTGATCCTGCCGCTTGCGATCCTGGGCGGATTGTTTTGGTACTGGATGGGATCGATGGGCGAGTTCCGCCTGGTGCTCACCGTCACCGTCGTGCCGATCGTCGGATTCGCAATCATCGCGCTGTTGTTTGTAAACACCAGTTCACGACTGCTGCACCCGCCCGATGTCGGCAGTGAAGGACAGGAAGTCGTGGATCTGGAGCAAGAGGCTCAAGAGGCAGTCGGGCTTGTCATTCAGCGCGACCAGTTCCCCGACAAGTTGTTCGCGCCCGCGAAACGCGACGACTTCATGGACGACCATGCGAATCCGGTCTACGACAAAGAGATCCGCAGCGAGATTTTCAGCCAAGGCACGTTGATGCTGCGGTTGGTGATTCAGATCAGCATGCTGCTGGCGATTCCGTTGATGGCGGCCTGTCTGTACATCTGGCCACAGTATGCACCGTGGTACATGGGGTATGTGCTGGTGTTTAATTTGCTGGTGGGCCCGGTGTTTTCCGCAGGCAGTGTGACGAGCGAACGCGAGCGGGAGACACTCGATTTGCTGCTGACCACCATCATTACGCCCTGGCAGATTTTGTGGGGCAAGTTGATCGCCGGTCTTCGCATTTCCAGCGTATTGACCCTGTTCCTGGTGTGGCCGCTGTTGCTTGCCTGCTTGATGGTTGCATCGTACTGGGTGAATCTTGGTGCGATCGTGATGTACCTGGTGATCGTTCTGTTAACCTGCTTAACAACCGCCATGCTGGCGTTGTTCTGCTCGGTGATCTTTTACAAGTCATCGGTCAGTTTGATGTCCACGTATCTGCTGATCTCGATGTTGTTCTTCCTGCCGGTCGCGGTGCAGTTTTTCTCACAGCAGTTTTTCCCGAACCACGAGATGACACCGTATGTGCAATGGCTGGGGGTGTTGAGCCCGTTTTCGGCCACGTTCAATGTGCCGATCGACATGGATACGGTCACGACGCGTGACATCGATTACGTTGTGCCGGGCAGTTGGTGGCTGGTGAGCGGCTACCTGCTCTGGACGCTGGTAATGAACGGCGGGCTGTTGAGCCTGATGATGTGGCTGTTCAA
>JBJOLO010000528.1:0-5493 GCA_046045565.1 Planctomycetota bacterium
CGTAGTTCGCGCGGCGCAGCACGGCCCGCCGTAGAACCGGCCGGCGAGACGCCATCCGCGGCCGGTATCCGACGTCGTCTGTCGTTTAAGGAGCAGCAAGAACTCCAGTCGTTGCCTCGGCAAATTGAAGAACTGGAATCCGACATCGCCGCCATGCATCAAGCGATGGCATCGCCGGAGTTCTATCGCCAGCCTGGCGCAGAGATTGCTCGCCAACAAGCGCGCCTTCAATCGCTCGAGGCCGCACTGGCGACCGCCTACACCCGTTGGGAAGAACTGGAACAAGCTGCGGGGTAGACCGAGCTCGGATGCCATCGACGAACGCGCAATTCCACGAGTCGGATTTCGCTCCGGCAGCACGGAGCTTACGTAGCGACCTCGTGCAGGAGTCTTCCCAGCAGATCTTGAACTCCGACGGACTCGGCCGACTCCCGCAAATACTTCATGTCTGCGGCGTCACCGAGCAGCTTTAGTCATCGCATCATGTCATTCCGCTGACGTTCCGAAGTATTGGTGGTCGAAGCCTTGTGGCGTCTTGCGACACGCGATGCTCACGCGACCTTGCGAAGCACGAGGCTTGTATTGCTGCCGCCGAACCCGAATGAATTCGAAACGACCACGCGCACGACGGCGTCGATACTGTGGTGCCGTAAGCCGCGGGCATGCCCGCCAATGTCCCCCTCGTAACGAATTGCGAGAACGCTTTCCCGGTGGCAGAATTACCGAGCTCGGCTATCCAGAGGACTTCTTCGGCGCAGGCATGAGAGATAGCGTCAAGTTTGTGTAGTCGATTGTAAGCACTTTCGCCAGTAGTAATCCAACGCCAAGAAGCGGCATTTCGCCGTCATTGGCGATCACCTCCAGACTTCGGAACTTGCCGAACCACTCAATTTCACAATGGAATGTCTTGAGTAATACCTGAGTGCCATCTGCCGACGCCGTCTGTTGTTCCCGTCTGGTGGAGTGCGAGTTGATCAACGATACCGCGAGGTACGACGAGATCTCCGGTGAATCCGGTGTCGATCCAGACGTTGATTTCGTGCCCTGAGTCCTGGCGGCTTGATGCGATACGGATCGTGATGATTGCTCGACCAGAAGCATCAACAAATCCTCTCATTAGGATTGCGCCCCGAAATGCACTGCCGCAGTATGCCCTAACCGATACGTATGAACGAGCCTGTTTGGATACTTTTGGCGAGCCTTCGCGATGGCATCCGAAATGGTTTCGCCGATAAAGAAATCGCGAGATTCAGGCTCAATGGAGACGAACTGATTCTCGTGCTCAGGCATGAGCGACTCTTTTATCTGGTCGAAGATTGGGCGCGCCGCTGCGGCCACGGTTTCCTGATTGTCCGGCATGTTTCGCTCCCCTCACTCTGACGGATGACTCAGCGGTAATTGTACCACAGGATCCACGAACATCCGCATGCACACGAATCACGAGGCGGTCCGTTTTTGTCTTGCGGTGAGCCAACTCATCGTGCTCGGTAATGCCAGCCATCCGTTTTTTTCTGTGGGCAAAGATCGAGCTTTTCGCAGTAGATAGGGATCGACTTATTGAAGCTCTCGGTATTCTGAATTCGAGAATCAACCGGCTCGTCATTCGAATGACATCATCTTGCGGTCAATCCCCGCGGGGAGGTCGTCCTCAACAGAATGCCTGCGGTGGCTCACGCTATTTTTGACGTTCGCCTCGCAAGGCCGCGTCGCCATTTGCGTCGCTTGAAGAATGCGAGTCGCTTGAGCCTCACGGCCTTTTGCGATGCACTCGGTGTTCACGCGACCTTGCGAAGCACGAGGCTCGTATTGCTGCCGCCGAACCCGAATGAATTGGAAACGACCACGCGCACGTCGGCGTCGATACTGTGATGGCGCACGTGGCACAGTTCGTGCTCGGGATTATCCAGATTGATCGTCGGCGGAATCGCCTGATGGGATAGGGCGGTGATGCCGGCAATCGCCTCCACCGAAGCCGCGGCGCTCAACAGGTGCCCGGTGATGCTTTTGGTGGAGCTGATGGGTGTCCTGGTGATATGGGATCCAAAGACCGTTTGCAGCGCGCGGGCCTCTGCTGCGTCGCCGACCGGGGTGCCCGGGGCGTGCGCGTTGATGTAACTCACTTCTTCCGGCTCGACCCGCGCATCGGCCAAGGCGCTTCGCATGGCCTGAGCTGCCGGCTCGGGGTCACTGCTGGGAATGATCATGTGGTAGGCGTCGCTGGCGGCGCCGAATCCGGCGACCTCGGCCAGCGGGGTCGCTCCGCGGCGCCGCGCGACATGGTCGGCTTCCAGCACCATGGCCACGGCGCCCTCGCCCATGACGAATCCGTCACGGTCGCGGTCGAACGGACGCGCCGCGTGCGCCACGTCGTCGACCCGCCGCGAGAGCGCGCGGAGATTATGGAATGCCGCGCGGCAGACCGGCGTGACGAGTTCGCTGCCGCCCGCGATGCACACGTCCACCAGGCCTCGCTGAATCCAACTTCGCGCTAAGGCCAACGAGTAATTTCCGCTAGCGCAGGCGGCGGCAACCGTCGTGCTGGGCCCATGCAAGCCGAGCCGTTGCTGCGTTAAGCTCAGCAAACTCTCCGCTTCGTTCGATGTGTAAAGATCGTCGCCGCCGTGGACCGCATTATCTTCCCAGTAGTGGATCCACTCGCCTCCCACACCCAGGACGATACCGATTCGCATCTGGTCCACGTGCGGATCCCAGCCGGAATCGACCAACGCCGCGGAGCAGCACCACAGAGTGGCTTGCTGAACGCGCGATAGCTTGCGAAATGCTTCTTCGCTCCAGCCGCGAGGGACAGGGCACGGGGGGAGCAAGCAACCGGGCGAGCGAAATTCGCCGCCGGGATTTTGATCGACCACCACCTGCACGGGCGATCGACCGTCGAGCAGATTGCGACTGAAGGTAGCAAGGTCGAAGCCGAGCGATGTTGCCAGGCCGGCTCCGGTGATCCAAACGCGAGGTGTCTTCATGTGCGAGTTCCGTTCCATCATGCAGCCAACGAGCGATATGCGGCCTGCGTTGTCAGGCCCAGCTCAACCGTTGCGCCCCAGGTCATATGCCAACGGAGGCTGCCGGGCATTTGCCGCGTGTCGGTTCTCATCATTTCCGACACGATGTCCGCCACTCGAATTTCCGAGACCCCAAGGTGGGCCTCCGACTTGTCCGTGGACTGGTTGTGGGTTGACGCTGCCGCAGAGGGAAATCGCAGGCGAATCGTCCCCTGGCGCGATTGCATGTTGCAGGAGCCCACCGCCAGGGCGAAAGCGTGGCACTGCGGTTCGTTGGTGCAGTTGCCTTCACGATCGACGACCGGTTCAGGATCCCAGGCGGTACAGGTGAGCCAGACTCCAGCGCCGGCATCCCGCTCGAACAGCGTCGCCGCGGCGAGGAACGCGTCGTCGAGCGCCTTCGGTCCGCCGCCAACGCCGACATTGGGACCGTGACAGCCGAGCAACACGCTAATCGCACCGGAGACGCTGTGCAGCGAGTGCTGCGGAATGATATGTGGCGAAACGCCCGACGCACCATCGCGCAGGAATCGCTGAAACGTCACTGCCGAGGCGGCACGGCCGACGAAGCGAGGCGCCGCAATGACAGCGAAATTCGCTTGCTTGCGCACATCGATGCCGTAACGCTCGATGGCGTGGTCCAGTGCCTGTACAGCAAGAATGGTCTGCTCATCCGCGTACTTGAAGAAGTGCCCCGAGGTGCCCTCGACGGCCCAACGCGGAAGGCGCCGTCGCAGCGCGTTAATCTCGGAGTGACTCAGACGCGAGTAGCCCCAGCCGGCAATGCCCATCTCGAGTTCCGTCGAGTGGGAAGGTGTCGACTGATGTTTTGGTACGAAAGGAATGCTGATGCGGTCCACGTGCGATACTCCCTACCGGCAGTTGGAATGCCTCTCCAATCCTCCGATCGCAGCTGAATGCGCAAGAGGTTCACCGCGCTTGCTGCGAGGCGAATTCAATAAGCGGCGATATCAGACGTTGTTAAGCCGCATTGGCTCGATGTTTGTCTGCAAGCTTTGATTGCAGCAAGTCGAGCAGGTCCCCCAGCGTATTGACGGACTCGAAATCCCTCGAATGGATCGCCACACCCAGCTTGCGCTCCGCCTGCAATGCCATGCTGAGCAGATCGACCGAGTCGAGTTTGAGTCCGGTCCGCAGGTTGACGTCGTCGGAGATTCCCTCGAAGGATTCCCAGGTCTCCTGTTGCATCAGTTCCAGGAGAGTGGAGCGAAGGGTTGAACGATCCATGTGGCACCCCCAATAGTCAGGTTATTTTTCGAGTCGGGGGGAAAGTGTAACGAGCCGTCTTCACCCTGCAAAGCTCGATTTTGAAGCATCGCGGGCTTTTCTCAGGTCCCGAGACACTCGCTAGCTTGTGCTATTTTCAGCACGTCACCGAGGGGTGTGAGACCGGATCCGGCGGGTGCGCACGGGAAATCGTCTTGGTTGGCATCGGAGCGGATTGGCCCTCCTGGTGGATTCGCTCCGCCCAGAGTTCCGCAAGCTCGGTCACCTCGAGCATTTTTGACTCGACCAGCTGTCGCCAGCATTCCAAGCCGGCGCGGTCCAAGTCGGGTGGTACGTGAATCGGCTCGCTTAGGATGCCACAAAGCGTGCTCCCGGGTCGCGGAATCGCGAATCGATCCCAGCTCTTTAGCCGCCAGGCGCGAGCAAAACCAATCCCGGCCAGCACGATTGGGAGCCCTGTCATGGAGGCGACGAAAATGAGCCCGATTTGCAACTTTCGTCGAGGGCCCTTCGGCCCATCAGGCGTGATCCCGAGGTGCGTCTTCGAATGGCTCTCACGAATGAGGGACTGAATGGCTTCGCAGCCTCCCCGCGTTGTGGAGCCCCGGACTGTGCCGAAGCCCAGCCAGTGACAGACTTGAGCGATGATTTCGCCATCGGCATGCTGGCTAATGAGCATTTTGACCTTGCTGCGCGTTTTCAGTGGGGCGAGTAGCCCTTCGTGCCAAAACGCATAAAAGTACTGCTCGCTAGCAGGGTCGGCCGGATGCTGGCGGCCATCGAGGCTTCCGATGCGAAGCCGTGTGGTGCGCATCCAGCACCAGATGACCAGCGCCAACGCGGCCGCGACCAGGCGAATCAAAATGGGATTGCGCAGTTTCATGTTTGCAGCGTGTGGAAATGCTCCGTGATCCGGGCATGGTCGAGATCGAGCAAACTTCGGGTACGACCAAACGGTCGCGAAGTGTAGCGAACCGTCTTGCGTGCCGCAACACGTTCGAGCACCAGACGATCGTTGACCGATCGGATAACCGACCGTTGAAAGGGGCCGGCTCCGGGTGCCACTGCCAGCCATGACCTTGCAGGTCATGGCTGACAGTGTTGATTGGACCACGGAAGTAGGAACTGGTAATCAACTCCCCAACCAGTCCCGGGGACTGGGGTAGAACTGCTAAACAAGGACAACGAAGCCGTTGGTTCTTCATCTGGCTGATTTTTCAGCAGA
>JBJOLO010000555.1:0-2944 GCA_046045565.1 Planctomycetota bacterium
GCCGAGGAAGTACCACGGAGCCTTCGACGGGTTCGGCGTCTTCATTGCGCTGGCGGGCTCTTCGAGCGGTGCCTGCAATCCGATTGCCCATAACAGCATCACCGCTGTCAAAGCGACCATGCAGATCAGTTCCGTATAGACCAAGTCGGGCCAGACGAGCACCTTCTCCGAATCGAGTGCCTCCAATGGCGGTTCGCCCCGCGCGGCACGCTCATCGTTTTGCACCGCCCGGTAGGTTGCAAGCCAAGTGAAGAACGAGAGCAGGAACACGAGTCCCACGATCGGGACATTGTCCGGTTTCGTGACGATACTCGCGAAGTCCGGATCGGTCATGGAAAAGCCCATCAGCAGCAAGCTGAGGTTCAGGCCCGACCACGCAACCCAGGGCTTCACGAAAAAGCTACGGCCCGCGTAGAGGATGGACAACAATACCAAACTGCCAACCGTGTAGGTCACCGGCCCCATCATGCGGTCGGCCAGGGCGCGTACTTCCGCCGGAACGGAAATCATGTCCACGAGTTTGGGGTTCAGCGAGTAAGCGATCGGGGAGATCAGCAAGAACAAGATACCAACGCACAGCCAGATCAGGGCCGTTGAGACCTGGACCGGGCCGATGCGAAACAGTGCTTTGGATTTCCCCGAGGTCCACAAATACAGGGCCGCGACCGAATTCATTACGGCGCACAGCACGTAGTAGGTGCCGAGGAAGCCTCGGATCTGCGAGAGAAATTCGTCAAACGGAACATGTCCATGCATGGTGTAAGCTTCCCAACTACAGCGGACCGCTGATGCCGCCGTCCTTGCGGACTCGCCAAAAATGGATTGCGATCAGCAACGACGCCGCCAGCGGAATGGCAACGCAGTGCAGAACGTAAAAGCGATTCAATGTTTCCTCACCCACGAACCGGGCGCCCAAGAGTCCGAACCGCGCGTCCGACGCGTTGGTAATCATGTCGATACCGTCGACGGTAAGCAGCGAGGCGCCAGGGCCTTCATGACCCAGCACCGGATGAGCGCGAGCCATGTTCGATCCGACGGTGATCGCCCAGATTGCAAGTTGGTCCCATGGCAGGAGGTAGCCTGTGAATGATAAGAGCAGCGTCAGCAACAGCAGCACGACGCCAATGACCCAGTTGAATTCGCGAGGCGGTTTATAACTGCCGGTGAGGAACACGCGATACATGTGCAGCCACACCGTGATGACCATCGCGTGAGCACCCCATCGGTGCAGCTCACGCATGAGACCCAGCGAGGTCACGTCGCGAAGGGCCAGGATGTCGTTGTACGCCCACTCCAAAGTCGGGCGGTAATAGAACATCAGCAACACGCCGGTCACCGCCTCGATCAGAAACAAGAAAAACGTCACGCCGCCCATACACCACGTGTAGCTGAGCGCGATGCCCTGTTTCTTGATGGAGACCGGATGCAAGTGCAAGAAGAAATTGGTCAGCATCACCACGATCCGGTTGCGGCGATCCACCGGCATGGGATGCCGGAAAATGCTCTTCCAGATCTGGGACTCTCGTACAATTTCGCTCAACGATGGCATGTTAATCCTGCTGCAGGCGTTTTGCCGGTTGCGGGTGGTATCTCGAGCTTACGATGAAAGCCTGTTCCAGTTTTGAAGCTGCTTTGTCAATTGCTTTTTTGCTTGTCACGCTTTGCAAATCGGGGGTGCTTCTCCCCGGTGAGTTGCAAGGGCATTAGGAGGGTACGAACGACGACGCGTCTTTCCACTGCCCGAGTTGTTCTTGGAAAATGCGACTCTTGTCGACTTCCAATTGGCCGTCATCCGAGATGCGGATTGCATATCGTTCGAGGGGCCGGGGCGCCGGACCTTCGAAGTTGACACCGTCCTTATAAAAACCGCTTCCGTGACACGGGCACTTGTATTTTTGCTCTGCTTCCAACCAGTTTGGCGTGCATCCGAGGTGAGTACACACGGACTTGAGCGCGAAGATTTGCGGTTGTCCTTCGTACTCCGCCTTCACAATCCAAACGCCGAACTGGGCTTTGAATCGCTCGTCGACCTGCCCCAGGCCCAGCACATCCGGGAAGCCGACCTTAAAGCGGGTGGGCGGCTCGGTCAGGATATTCGGGAACATGTACCGCGCCAGCCCCAACACCCACAGGAGTTGGGTGACGGCGAGTGACGCGAAGCCGAGCGCCAGCGAGGAGCCGAGGATCCACGCGTTCACGCTGGCGAAGAATCCGCGTCGAGTCTCTGTGGCCTTCGCGGCCTTCGGCTGCGTCTGAGCATACGTCGGTTTCGCAGGCATCGGCGGAACGGTTAACTTCTTTGTCTTCTCTTCGACCGGCTTCCCCTTCGCAGCCGCTTCTGCCTTCGAGATCGGTCCCGGCTTGGAGCTGCCTCGCGCTGCCGACAGGATGCTCGCGGTGTCTAATGCAGGTGCCGCCGGTTTGGCTGCTGCTGCTACTGCTGCTGCTTTCGGTGAGGCCGCCGCTTTTGCTGCCGCCGGTTTCGCCGCGGCCGGTTTTGCTGTTTCCTTCTCGACGCTCTTGGGAGCCGCTTTAGCAGGAGCAGGCGCATCGCCTGCTCCCGACTTGTTAGCGCGGGCTGCCGCCAGAATATCCGCGACGCTCATCGCACCAGGCTTCCCTGCCGGCTTGGCCGGTGCGGGCTTCGACGCGGCGGCAGGCTTTGCTTTCTCTGCTGCCTTCGGAGCACTCTCCGATTCCGCAGTTGCATCGCCAGCGGTGGAACTTCCGGCGCTATCGCCTTTCAACGGCTCCGCGGGTGCATTGCTACTTGTGCCGCCACCACCGGGGGTTCGGCACGCTGCCAGGATTTCCTCGACCGATAGTTTTTTCTTCGCAGCCATATCGCCCTGCGTCTCGTAAGTGCCTTCAAACAAGAAATGAAACCCGGCCCGAACTCAAATCTGGCACCACATGCCAGTTGGCGACCGCAGAGTACGAAAAC
>JBJOLO010000570.1:0-2641 GCA_046045565.1 Planctomycetota bacterium
AAGTTCGTCGAATCCTGCGGCATCGAGTTTCCATCGAGCGATCCATCGTCGCTCCCCGTTCTTTCGACCGCATACGAGTCCAATGTCTCAGGGATCTACGTGATCGGCGCTTTGGGTGGATATCCGCTGATCAAGCAGGCGATGAATCAGGGCTACGAAGTCGTCGAGTTCATCCGCGGAAATCCCGTGGCACCAGCCGACGAACCGCTGCTGGCAGCGAAGTTTGCCGGGATTACTGCGCATCGATCGGTGTCAGAAACTTTGCAGGCGATGCAGCGGTGCATTCCCATTTTCACCGAGGTGAATCCGCTGATGTTCCGCGAGCTCATGCTCGGCAGCACGATACACGTGCTCGATCCGGGCGAGGTCGTATTCAAGCGTAACGATTACACCAATTCTTTTTACACCATTTTCGCCGGGGGCGTGGACGTTCAGGTCGACGAAAACAATCCCTCCAAACGCATTTCACTGGTGACCGGTCAATTCTTTGGCGAGATGGGTTTGCTCTCGGGGCGTCGTCGAACGGCAACGGTACTCGCCGGTAGCGATTGCATCCTCATCGAAACACCGCGGCGGGATGTCCTCAAATTGTTGAGTTCGGTGGAGGCAGCCCGCAACGTCCTTGATCAAACCTTCATCGTGCGTGCCATTCAGAGCGGATTCGCGCCGCAGGCAAAAACGGCAGACCTGTTGCCGATTGCGGCAAAATCGAAATTGAACCGCTACAAGGCAGGTCAGACTCTATTCAGCGAAGGCGACGAGGCGACGGCACTGCACCTCGTTCGCAGTGGTTCGCTGGCGGTCCTGAGATCGATCGGCGGTCGCGAAGTCGTGATGTCTTACGTGGCGGCCGGCAACTACGTGGGCGAAATGGGGTTGATGGGTAATACCCGTCGCAGCGCAACGGTGCGCGCCACGGTTGCAACGGAGACCATCAGTCTCGATGCCGCGACGTTCGCCGAACTCCTGCAGAAAAATCCTGCGCTGCGGGCTGAGCTCGAGGAAACGGTACGACAGCGTGTTGCCAGCAATACGCAGTTGCAGGGTCAGGGCGATGCAGGCGCGCTGATTTCGTTCTTGCTCAAGCAGGGCTTGGGCGAAGCGACCGACATCCTGCTGATCAACGAAACGTTGTGCATCGGTTGTGACAATTGCGAACGCGCCTGTGCGGCGACCCATGAGGGCACCTCACGGCTCGATCGCGCGGCTGGACCGACGTTTGCGAACGTCCACGTCCCGACGTCCTGTCGACACTGCGAAGACCCGCACTGCATGAAGGATTGTCCGCCGGATGCGATTCGTCGCTCGCCAAACGGTGAGGTGTTCGTTGGTGACAACTGCATAGGCTGCGGAAACTGCGAACGTAATTGTCCCTACGGCGTGATCCATTTGGCGGGACCACCACCCGAAGAGCCCTCGCTCGCTTCGTGGCTGATGTTCGGCAGCAAGCGCGAGAGCGTGTTCGGCGAAGTGCGGGGGTTGGGGCGCAAGCACGCGCACGATCATGGGGCGCCCAAGACCGTCAAGAAAGCCGTCAAGTGCGATATGTGCAAGGGACAAGAAGGCGGCGCGGCTTGTGTGCGCGCATGTCCGACGGGCGCGGCTTTGCGCGTGAGTCCTGAAGAGTTCGTGGCGTTCGTGCAGCAGGACACATCGAGGTTTTGACGATGCACGAGTCAATGCTGGTCCACGAGAAGTATCGTTATCTCAAGGCCGCTTTGGCGCTCTGCCTCATGTCGATAGCGGCGTACGTATGGCACGATCCGCTGTCACCTCCCAACGGCGGCACTTGGCTCGGGTACACATTGGGCGGTATCGGCGCAGCACTCGTTTTTTGGTTGACGGCTCTCGGTATTCGCAAGCGGAGTTATTCGTCCTCGCTTGGCACTCTTCGCGGCTGGACGAGCGCGCATGTGTATCTCGGCTTGTCACTTATCTTGGTGGCAACCCTGCATACCGGGTTTCAGTTCGGCCAGAACCTGCACACGCTCTGCTACGTTCTGATGTTGATCGTGATTGGCAGCGGTGTCTTCGGCACGATTGTCTACGTTCGTTATCCCCGACTGATGTCGGCCAACAGGGCGGGAAGCAAACCGGACGTGTTGATCGAAGACATCAACGATCTGGACAAGCGCTCTTTACGTATCGTCAGTGAAATGCCACGTCGTTTCCGCGATGTGATGCGATCGAATCGACAGGGCACCCTCATTGGCGGCAGTGCGCGCGCCATTTTGGGCGGGCAGGATCTCTCCACGATAAATTTGCCCGTGGCGGGTAACGGCTTTCAGCAAGCGCCTAATCCGGAGCAGGTCGCCTTGCTCCGCTGGTTGGGAGATGAACTGGCTCGCAGCACGGATGGCGAGCTGTCGCGGCGGATAGGAGATCTTCTAACCTTGATCGCTACGCGGCGAAACCAACTGCGAAGACTGCGTCGCGACGTTCAGATCCGCGGCTGGCTCGAGATTTGGCTTTATGTTCACGTACCCGTGACTTTGGCGTTGATCGGTACGTTGATTGCCCACGTTGTCAGCGTGTTCTTTTACTGGTGAAGTAATGCGTATCCTGATTCGCACGCTCGAGGCCGATTCGAAGAAGACAGTGGTCGCCCGCGACCGGGTCGTCGATGCAGAAGTAGTCGGCA
>JBJOLO010000251.1:0-4708 GCA_046045565.1 Planctomycetota bacterium
TGCCGGCACGGACACCGATCGATGTTACCTTTCGCTACGAAGAGAACGGGCGGCTTGCCGTCATGGTCAGCGTGGCCGGCAAGAGCCTGAAACACGAACTCGTCCGCGACAATACGCTCACGCACGAGCAACTCGACAGTTGGCGGACGTTTATCACCTCGCGTCCCGACGCGCCGTGACACCAGGAAAGCGGCGGGAAACACCCGCAAAGTCGTGAGCCCAGCGATTGGGAGCTCGCCATCGTCGATCGGTCTGCGTCCTCGCCTGTCAAATCGCTCGCGGTCAGGCCAATGAGCTTTCGCCGTCGCTGAATAGCTTGAAGACGGCACTATTATCGAGTTCGCCCCAACCGCGTTCCACCGCTTCCTCCAATAAGGTGCGATGAAGATCCGCCAGCGGCAATCTTGCGTTGCATGTCTGTCCTAATGCCTCGATCAACGTGACGTCTTTCAAGTGCTGCTTCAGTCGTGCTCGTGGTACAAAATCCCCTCGCAGCATTTGCGGCCCTTTCGTCTCCATCACCTGGGCGGCCGCCGGACTCTTTCGCAAGATCTGTAACGCGACCTCTGAGTCAATACCGCACGACCTGGCCAGCCCTAACCCTTCCGCCAGCACCAAGCGCTGTAGCCCCAGGACGTGATTGACCACTAATTTTAGACGAGCAGCACTCCCGCAGGTCCCCACATGGATCGTCTCGCGCGACCAGGGAGCGGCGAGATGCTGCAGGATCTGGAAAAAACGGGCACTGCCGCCCGCAATTACCAGTGCCTCGCCGGATTCCACCTGAGCACTCGATCCTAAAATGGTCGCATCACCGTACTCGGCTCCCAGAGATGTGCAGCGTTGCCACTGATGCGCCGCATCCTCGGGGGAGCCTGTCGTGGTATCGATCAGAACATGTGTCGATTGAATCGCAGTCGCCGCGGAGTGCAGCACTTCGTGGACGTGCTTGGAATCGGGCAGACTCAGGATCACATGCCGGCACCTGCGAAATACATCTTCGGCTGAGCTCAATCCGATGCCACCCAGCGATCTCAGAGCGGTGATCCGGTTCGCATCGATATCGAATCCCGCCACGACGAACTGTGCGCCGAGCATCCTACGCGCGATGGCCGTACCGACCAAACCGACTCCGATGATTCCGACTGCCTCTGGCTCCACAAATCACCTGCCTGCTTCCGCATGAGGAATAACTCGTCCCACAATCGTCCGCCAGCTGACAGCATCCCGGGGCCATTCGCGACTGTCGATCGAAAGAGGTGGGTTGTCGCCAAGGACTGCAAAGCAGTCGGCTGGCAACGGCTGGTCCATCGCCCACCGCTCGGGCGAGCGACGTGGTCCCAAGTAATGCCGGTCGCGCCACACCTGTACATCGCGAACGCGAACCGTCACCTGCGAAGCGATCGCATCCGATCCTCGGTAGACCCCGATCGCAATGGGCCGTCGCTCCTCCTCGACATCCGCTGACTCGTCATCGAATTGGTAGGCCAGTATCAAGCGATCGTTTGCTGCAAAAAAGAACTGGCGATCACAGATCGCAACCTGCGCTTTCAAATCGCGTTGTGCGAGGAACGATGTGAGCTTCGCCTTTTCCACCAGTGTTTCATCGCGAAATAGTTCCACGCCCGTTCCGTCACAAGTGAGTCGCAATTCCCAAATGTTAGACGCACTGCGAATGCGAAACGCCAGCTCCGCACCCGCGCTGCTCGCAATCACACAGGACACACCAATATCGTGCACCGGGTGCAGCACTCGGGAGACGGCTTGATTGTACGGGTCGTTGTCGAGAATCGGAGCGTCATCAAATCGAGGCTTCGGACTCTCGCAGCATCGCCAATGGTGGTATTCGAGCCACGCCCAACCGCTCGGCGTATTCTCTGTCGCGAATCCGGATGCTTCGAAACCGACCTCCTGCGATGCGAAGTGATAGCCGTCGCGAACTGGATTCCATGGCAGCGCAGAGTACTCCGCTACCCATCGCGAGGGGGCTTCGCTCGTCCGCTGCGGCCGAAAGCGGTCGTCATGCACCAACATGGCTCTCGACCGATATTCGGAAAAGGACGATCGCACCAAAACCCCGTTTGCATACAGGTCACCGTCCCGCACTTCGATCCGCTCGTTCGGCAAACCGACCACCCGCTTGACCGCTTTTTCATCCGGATGGTCCGGATCCCTTACCGCAACCAGATCACCTCGCGATAGGTGCCGGGTCCAACTCGGCCAGTGATCGATCATCACGCAACGACCGCGTCCGAGCGTATCGCGGTCCGATGGAGCATTGGCAAAACCGCAGTTGGGACAGATACGTCGTTCCGTGCTTCGCGTCGCGATATCCATGCGGAATGCGAATCCGCAATCTTCGCAACTCACGACAAGATGATCGCCGCATAACAACTCGGCCATCGAGCCGCCCTCGATCCGGATCACACTGAATAGGCCCTCGACCGCAGCCAGTCGCAAAGCGACGAGCAGGCTCATCGTGATCAACGCGCACAGCAACAGACGAAGCGAGCGTCTACGGATGCGATGCGGGCGACGGGAGCTCGGCTTTGAGCCTTCGTCGCTGCGCTCGGCGCGCACCGTGTCGGCAGGGGGGCAGCTCTCGGTAGATTGCGATTCCGTATGCATCAGCGGTTTGACCTGATCGCGGGATTCCACCGGCCAAGTATAACGCGACCCGCTTTCAAACCTCCAGCCTTTCGACCCGCTAGCGCAAAGCAACGCCGCCGCAAGTTGGAACTTACGACGGCGTGGCATGATTACCCAATCAATATCCGACGCGTCTCTCCTCTTCGATTCGCGAGAGGCCCGTTCGCGAGCTTAGCGAGGCCGGGTGGCAGCAGGACGGGCGGTAGCTTTGGGCGCCGAATCACCGCCCGCCGCCGGTCGGCTGGCTGCAGCCGATGCGTTTAACGCTTCGACGACGTACGGTGTCATGTCCATATCGGCACCGTGATAGATCACCATCCGGTTCACACCAGCCTGCACCGCCGCCGGATTTCGCTGATCAATTTCCTGGCTGTCAAAACGCAAGACCAACGTGCAACCCGAGCGGGCCGCAAGGCGACGGATCTCGGCTACGATCTCTTCATACGTCTCGTAAAGGATCCGAGCCTCTTCCTCGCGCGTTTCTTTTTGCTTCAATTGCTTGGTAACTTGGTGATCGGAGATCTCTCGCGCGATCTCCTCTTCCAACCGCTTGTAATCCGGCGATCCCGGCGCGAAGTCCTTCAGTCGCTCGCGCTGCTTCAAAATCTGCTGCTCTTTCTCCGCAAGCTCCTTCTGTAGGCCCTGAATTTTCTTGGCCAACACCTCACCACGCTGCTTGAATCGCTCGTGCTTGCTGAACACGAAATTGATGTCGATCAAGGCCACCGACGATGATTCGCCCGCCGATGCTACCTGCGGAAGAAAACCAGCGACCCCTACTGCAAGTGCGATCACCCCAAGAAAACGGCGGACTGGCATTGCTTGCCCTCCCTGGCAAAGTTGTTGATTGCAATCAAATGTGCTGCGAACGGACTTCCTGCTTCCGCTCGATCGTGGCTTGTACCACCAAGCACTTCTCGTGCCAATCTCAATTCACGCGAATTCACCGCACCCATGTCGAAAAGGCTGCTGCTAGCACGGACAGTTCTGCAAAATGAATTGTAATTTTCTCCACGCGTCCAGACTCGACATCGAACCTGCCAGCACCGCCATGGGATGAAAGCAACTCCCAATCATCCGAACGCGCTCGACGCATCGGTCATGCTAGCGACTGGATGTCCTGGCGCGTCACCGTGCCGTAATACAAGGCCGTCGCGATGAGCGTGGCATCGCACCCGGCATCCGCCAACAGTCGCAGATCGTTCGCATCACGCACTCCGCCACCAGTGATCAGTTCGATCGCCGGATGAGCTCGACGAATGGCCCGGCAAAGCGACAACCCGGCAATTCCTGAACTTGCCCCGACCCCAGCCAGATCGAGCACGATCAATTTGCGGAAACCTGCACGGATGGCCGCTTCGACGATTTGTGTGGGATCCGCTTCCGCCCATTGCGGGTCGGCAACACGAGTACGACCGCCGCAGAGATCGAGACTGAACACCGCTCGTGTTTCACCAATCGCTTGCACGATGGCAGGCAACGATGCCATGCGGCGAACCGACTCGAGTCCGACGATGATCTGATCGAGATCTTTTGCATCGACGGCAAGTTGCGACCAACTTGCGGCCTGATCCGCATCCGCCACGCCGGGATCAAGCCAAATGTCGACTTCGGCCCGCAGCATCGATTCGATCGCCGGACGATTCGCCGAGCGACCTGCAATCGCATCGAGGTCGGCCGCATAGAGCGAACGGATATCGAAGTTTTCTCGCAACCATTGGATGACCCGGAGCGGTTCCGAAGATTGGATCAGCGGCGTCGACAACGGTTGATAGTTGTGTCGTTCCCCTCGAACCGCCCGCACGACGCGGCCGTTCAACAGGTCGATCACGGGAATGATTTTCACGCCTGCTCCACTTAGAAACCGTCTCGCGAATCCTCTCCATACAATGGCATGTGACGATAATAGACTTCCAAAATCATGATGCACATAGCGGTGGTATAGAGTCGACCGCCGGCATTTCCGTGTTGATCGACGAAAAACCAACTGCCCGCCTCATGGCCCTCGCGCGATTGGGTCGCCACCAGGAAGTTTCGCATTTGCTCGTTCCAACCATAC
>JBJOLO010000630.1:0-6222 GCA_046045565.1 Planctomycetota bacterium
CGATGGCGACGCACCTGGTGTTTGGCTGGACCATGGCGATTGTCTATCCGTGGGGGCTATACCAACCCTATCGATTACAGACGGAGGGAAAATGAGTTCGATGACATCGGCAGCGGTCGACGGTGCAGATGCGCCGTTAGTGGATGCGCGGTTGGTTCGCTGGTACTTCTATTGCGCGCTGACGTACCTCTTCATCTCCATGTGCGGCGGTGTCCTGATGGCGTTGCAGTTGGTTCACTGGAACCCGCTGCAGGGAGTCGAGTTGCTCTCCGCAGGGCGCTGGCGGATGGTGCATACGAATGCCGTTGCCTACGGTTTTCTGGCCAATGCTTTCCTGGGATCGCTGCATTGGGCCGTGCCTCGCTTGACGTTTCATCGTGTCGCGAGTCGCGCCTTGTCGTACTTTATTTTTGTTGCGTGGCAGGTGATCGTGCTGAGCACTGCGGCGGCGATTGTTGTCGGACCCACCTTGCAGGAAGCGCGTTGGGTTGCCGATCTGGCCCGGTCAAGTCACTTGCCGATGGGATTGGGGGCGCAAGGGTTAGAGTGGGGGGAGACGCCGTTCTGGATTGATCCGGTCGCACTCCTGGGGTTGGCTCTGGTCGCGTTTAATTTCCTCGTGCCCATAGCTCGTGCCAAGAGTCCGCTCTACGTCACGCTTTGGTATTTCATGGCAGCGTTTGTCTGGACCTTCCTCACCTATGCGATGGGGAATTTGCTGCCCGAATACACCGTCGGCGGGACGAGCGCGGGTGCGATCGGAGGTTTGTTCATTCACGACTTGGTCGGCCTGTTCGTGACGCCCCTTGGTTGGGGATTGATGTATTACTTTGTACCGATCATGTTGCAGAAGCCGATCTGGAGTCACGGTTTGTCGCTGGTCGGATTCTGGGGCCTGGCATTCTTCTATCCCCTGCAAGGTATCCATCACTTCCTGTACACCCCGATCCCGATGTTTTTGCAGTACGGGGCGGTCGTATCGACGATTGCCGTCGAATTTGTGGTGGCGACGGTGGTGATCAATTTCATGGGGACGCTTTGGGGCCGCAGCCGCGTGCTCGGTGAGAATCTGCCGATTCGCTGGTTCTACACCGGCATGATTTACTACTTCATCACCTGCTTTCAGTGCGCTTTGCAGGTCACGATGTCGTTTCAAAAGCTAATCCATTTCACCGATTGGGTGGTGGGCCACGCACATCTCGTGATGTTCGGCGTTTTCACCCATTGGTTGTACGGCGTGATGACCTACTTGTTGCCCCGTGTGCTGGGGAAGCAATGGTATAGCCGTCGGTTGTGCGAGTGGCATTTCTGGCTGTCGGCAGTGGGGATTTTCATCATGTTCATGGATCTGGGGTTGGCGGGCGTATTTCAAGGATATTACTGGGCATCCCTGCAACCATGGGACGTGTCGACCAGCGGCTCGCAGCCGTTCTGGATCGTGCGCGTGTTCGCCGGGCTCGGGATGTTTGGCGGTCTGTTGTGCATGGTGGTGAACTTGCTGCAGACGATTCGTCACGGAACCCCGTGGCAGGAGGAGTCGGAGTCCGTGGCTGCGGAATCGCTGGGCTAGTCGAAATCCAATGCGGAGTGCAGAACGCAGTACGTGAGTTATGACCATACCTGCTACGTGGCAGAGCAACCGTGGCGGGGCGCTGGGATCCTGAGTGCGAATTAGAAAAGCGATACAGAGGAGCATTCGTCGATCATGTTTGAAAGTCGCGCAGGCATCATATTTATCGCGGGCATCGGTTTTTTCGCGTTGGCATTCGTCAGCAATGGATGGTTGCCGGTGGTGATGTTCCGGCATCTACCGGAGAAGACGGTCGAGGAGGTCATCAATCCAAGATTGATGGTGCAATTTCGCGATCTGAGTCAGCGTTATCCCGACGCGTTTCAGCAGCACTTCGGCGAACCTTCGGAGGAGAAGTGCGCGGAGGCGCTGCGTCTGGGGCGACAGATTTACGTCGGGGAAGGTTGCTGGCACTGTCACAGCCAGTTCGTACGTCCCGTCTCCAATGAATCGTTGCGATGGGGACCGGTGGCAAAAACGGAGGAGTATCAAAACGAATTGCAGCGCCCCGTGATGTTCGGAACGCGACGTGTCGGTCCCGACCTTTCGCGTCAGGCAGGGCGGCACGGAAATGATTGGCACGCCGTTCATTTTTTCAAGCCCAAGCTGGTCTCTGCCGATTCGCCGATGCCTGAGTATCCCTGGTTTTTTGACGGTGCACCCGACCGGCCTAATAAGCGAGCTCTGGCGCTGATGACCTATGTGCAATGGCTTGGCTCCTGGCTCGAAAGTTACCCTTACTACGAAGAGGTCGAATCCGAAGAGACCGAGTAGTGTCGTTCGGCAAAGAGATTCGCGATCGTCGTCAACGGAGAGGAAATCAGCGTGGATAAGGTGAATCAAAAGCAGTCCATCCGCAGCGGTGACGTTCCGCTCGTGCAGAGTACGCCAACCGGCGAAAAGCTTGCGAGTCAGCCGCAAGAAAAGGGTGCGCGAACTGGCGGTCGGACCTCTCGTTGGAATCGCTGGGTCATTGTCGGGATGTCGTTCGCTATTCTGGTTCCCAGCATGTACGGATTCGTCGGCAAGTTTGTCGAACTCGTTCGCGTATTCCAGACCGATCCAAGCGGTGCGTTTGCCGTGGCACCAATCGCCAATTATCTGTTGGCGAGTGCCGGGTTCTTTTGCCTGCTGTTGTGGGCGGCGACGAACGGGATGTTCAAGGACATCGAAAACCCCAAAGCCTTGCTGCTCGACCGCGAGGCGTACCTCGATCACCATTCCGAGCGACGGTTTTCCATGCCATCGCCGACCGGAGAATCGAACAGGGAGATGCGATCATGATGGAGCGGGAACAGGCGGCAGCGGAGCGTGATCACCGGCATCATCGTTATCGCTCCAATCGAATTCCTTGGTGGGTTCGTTTGATCTGGATCGGTTTCTGGGTCTTTGCGATCTATTACACCGTCAAGTACGTCGTACCCACGATGCAGTTGGAGTTGTTTTCCAAGCCATGACCATCGTGCGGGACTCGGTTTGTGCGTATTGCGGGTTGCCGCTGCTCGATGAGAAACCGCGAGACGCGATCGATACGGCATGGGTTCGCGAGTCCACGGATGATCCGCCCCGCTTCTGCTGCTTCGGCTGTCGCATCGCGGCCGGATTGATGCGCGACCAGGATCCTGCGCTTCACGACCGGTCGCTGACGATGCGGCTGGGGTTCGCTGTATTTCTGTCGATGAACGTCATGGTTCTGACGATGTTTCTCTGGTCGCAAACCTCGTCGAGTTTGCATGAGGCTCGAGCCGTCTTGCTTTACGACCTGGCTCGCTATGGCTGCATGATTTTGTCGACGATCGTGCTCGGTTTGCTCGCCGAACCGCTTTGCGTCGAGGCCTGGACCTCGTTGGAACGGGGGCGCGCATCGATGAGTATTCTGTTGTTGGCGGGGACCTTGGCCGCCTACGGGTATTCGGTTGTTTCCGTTTTTCGCGGTGGCGGGGATGTCTATTTTGAAGTCACCTGCATGGTGCTCGTAATTACGACCTTGGGGATGTGTCTGGAAGCGGCGGCGCGACAGAAAACGACGATGGCTCTGCGAAGCCTGCACGGTTTATTGCCTCCGACCGCCCGTCGGGTGCGAGGCGACGAAGAATCGGTCGTGCCGACCGAGCAATTACAGCCCGGCGATGTGATTCGCATCTTGCCCGGCGAACGCATCCCGGTGGATGGTATGCTCCTTGGCGGCCCTGCATTGATTGACGAGCAAGTTGTAACGGGCGAGAGTCTGCCGATTGAGAAAGAACGCGGTGCAGTCGTGCAAGCGGGAACACTCAGTGTCGACGGCGAAATCCGGCTCGAGGCGACGTCGCGAGCGGATGAGGGGTTTCTGCGAAAGACGGTGGATGCGATTCTGCGCGGTGTCGCTACCAAGACCCGGTTTGAACGCCTCGCCGATCGAATCTCCGCCGGCTTTTTTCCGCTTGTGGTGGTGCTTTCCGTAACGACCTGGATTGTGCACACGTGGAACGGGGATGCGGGCCGAGGCGGGCTTGCGGCGCTCGCGGTGCTGGTGATCGCTTGTCCTTGCGCGCTGGGATTGGCCACGCCGATGGCGCTCTGGGCGGCGGTGGGGCGAGCGGCCCAAATGCAGACCATCGTGCGCGATCCGGAAGCATTGATCCAATTGTCAAAGGCCACCGATTTCTGTTTTGACAAAACAGGCACGCTGACTACGGGCATTGCAAACGTCGAAGCTTTTCGGTGCGAGGATCCGGGGGAGTCGGATCGATGTCTGCAGATTTCCGCCGCACTCGCCCGCGGTTCCACTCATCCGCTGGCCGAAGCGTTGTCGCACTACGTCGCGCAGCGATGCGATCGTGTGTCCAGGCATGCCGAGCAGATCCGCGTGATACCGGGCAAGGGCATTGAGGCAACCGTCGACGATGTCGACGGTCCATGCTACCTGGGCAGTCGTCGCTGGCTGGAATCGCTTGGATGCGCGGTTCCCGAACCTTGGGCGGATGCGCTGCGAGACGGATCGGAGGTCTGCCTGGCATGGCAGCATCGCATTCGAGCTGTGTTTTGTTTTTCGCAGGCGTTGCGCGATGATGCGCCGATGGTTCTGCAGAAGCTTGGACGGCGAAGCCGTGTGGTCGTGCTGACGGGGGATCGCCGACCATACGCCGAGCAACAATTGCATGGTTGTCAGGTTGAAATGGTCGCCGAATTGCTGCCGCAGCAAAAAGCGGAGCGCATTCGGGAACGGTCGTTGACGGGGGGGCGCGTGGTCATGGTCGGCGATGGATTGAATGATGGACCGGCGCTTGCATCCGCGACCGTTGGTATCGCCATGGGATGCGGTACGGATCTCTCCCGTGCCTCGTCGTCGATCTGCCTGCTTTCGGATGACTTGAGCAAGATCCCGCAATTGGTCGAATTCAGCGATGCGGTCAATCGAGTCATTGTCTGGAATCTGGTGTGGGCCTTTGTCTACAACATCGGAGGAATCGCACTGGCTGCCATGGGAATCGTCAACCCGATCGTGGCTGCCATGATCATGGTTGTCAGCAGTTTGCTGGTCGTTACGAATTCGTTGCGTCTGGCGAGTTGGCTGCCGGCAGGGCAGAGGAGGCCGCGACCGAACGGCGATGTTCTGAACGAGCAAGATGCCGGTATACATGGACAACAGGCGAACGTGGAACTGAAGCCTGCCGTGACGGATTGCCAGAGTTCCCGGCGGTCGGTGTCGACTTCGAGTGATCCACGAGTCGGTTCGGTGAGTGCCCGGCGTGACTCAACAAAAGAGTTCTCCGAAAGTCTGTCATGATCGAACTGGGCTTGCTGCTGATTTCAGGAATGTTGGGATCTTCGCATTGCCTTGGCATGTGTGGAGGATTCGTGCTGGCACTTGCTCGTCCCGGGCGATCATGGGGGCACAATTTTTTCCGGCAGTCTTGCTACACGTTGGGGCGCGTTTCCACCTATGCGTTTCTCGGTGCGGTCGCGGGGTGGGCCGGCAATCGGTTTGTGGCGATCCAGCAGGTAGGGACGCAAGGCGCCGGAGTGCTCGCCGTGTTGGCGGGATTGCTTTTATGTTGCCAAGGTTTGATGGCAGTTGGTTGGTGGCCGCGTCTGCTGCGAGCCGATTTGAAGGGCGGATGCTCCTGGTTGTCGATCTTGCGCCCCGTACTTGCGGGCCAAAATGCTCGCGATGTGTTTGTGGCCGGGGTGTTCACGGGATTCATTCCCTGCGGATTGGTCTATTCCATGTTGGCCTTGGCCGCGAGTTCGCACGGAGTGGTCGCCGGTTTGACCAAGATGATCGCCTTCGGGCTTGGAACCGCACCGGCCCTGGTCTTGGTTGGCACAAGCGGCGTGGCCGTGCCACATTGGCTGCGACTCCGGTTGTGGCGAATCGCCGCCTGGTGCCTCGTTCTTGCCGGTGCAATTACCATGACGCGGGGGGCATACGCAGTGACACATCCGCCGTCCAAGTCCTGTCCTTTTTGTGACGCAGTCGCCTCGGATCGGTCATGAGCCGATCAATTCCTCTGCTGCATTGCTAAGTGCAGCTACCAAGTCCATGCTGCTGATGATGCCAACGGGTTTTCCGGACGCATCGACGACCGGAAGACGATGGACGTGCTGCAGGCACATGATTTTTGCCGCGTGGCTCAAGGGTGCAGACTCGGCGATCGACTGTACGCCGG
>JBJOLO010000755.1:0-14047 GCA_046045565.1 Planctomycetota bacterium
TGGCCGATGCGGATCGGCGAGATGTTTTCCGGGTTGCAACAGCGCGATGCGAAACTGGCGATGGCGGTGGTGCGAGACAGCGATTTCGGACTGGCGGAGCACAGCCTGTTTGTGGCCGGAATGAAGGGGGATGTGCAGCGTGAAGGCGCGCGAAATCTATTGAAAGTCAATCGAGCTGCGGCATCCGAGGAGGCTTGGACCGTCGAGTTGGTTCGGATTGTCGGCCTGTTGGCGCCCGACGAGGGATTACCCGAGTTGCGGCAGCAGTGGATGCATGCCGCAGTACGCGATGCGGTCGCGATCGAACTCGCGCGCCATGCGCAAGCCGAAGACCGCGGGCGGTTGTTGGAGTCGCTCGAGTCGATTCAGTCCGAAGTGGTCGTGGTGGCGGCCAAAGCCCTGCAAAGCCAATCATCGCCCAAGAGTCCTGATGATTACCTGGCGGTGCTGGCTGCATTGCGACAAGCCTCCACAGCGAAGGAGTTGTCGAGAAGCCGGCAGCAATTGATCGGGCTATTGGAAAAGTGGTCGGGTGAAAAGCGGACGACAGGCGAGCCGGATCCGAACGGTGCGAAAGCATATGTTCCGTGGTTCGCGTGGTTCCGGCAGGCCTATCCGCGACTCGCCAAACAACTCGATTCGATCGCGGGCGAGGGAATCGATTGGCAGACGCGTTTAGCGCAAATCGACTGGGCTCGCGGGGATTCCGGGATCGGCAAGCAGATTTTTGAGAGGCGGCAGTGTGCGCGCTGCCATCAAGCGGCCGATCGGTTGGGCCCCGATCTTACCAACGTGGCTGCGCGATTCTCGCGCGATGACTTGTTCGCAGCGGTGGTCGATCCCGGTCGGGACGTCGCACCTCTGTATCAAACCACGCAGATTGTCACGCGGAGTGGAAAGGTCTATCAGGGGATGGTGGTGTACGAGTCACCCGAGGGAACGCTCGTGCAGGTCTCGCCCGATACTACCGAGCGAATCGCGGGTGATGAGATCGTGCTAATGAAAAAAACGCGTCATTCGCTCATGCCGACCGGCCTGCTGAACGGCTTGGTCGATCGCGATCTGGCCGACCTGTACGCCTATCTCCAGACGCTCACAGCCGACGCAAGCCGTAAGTAAACCGCACAACCTTCCGATGGTGCAGCGACTGCCGCAACTTGTCACCCGGATCCCAAGATGGTCCAATATGGAGCACCAATAAGGGGCGTGATGGCTTGTACCGCATGGATGTTGGCGATCCATCGGCTTGCTGCAACGTATCGGCGGATCCGGATTCCGCCGTTTTTGCCGAACAGGCGATTGTTTACAAAAGGAGTTACGCATGCGTTATTTCATTGCCAGTGTCGGTTTAAGCGTGTTGCTTATGACCGGCTGTGGATCTTCGGCGAGTTCAACCGGCAAGTCCGGCGGTGATGCCAAGGGCGGTGACGCCTCGATGTCGGGTCCATCGGCTGCGGAACCGAAAATGACGGGTCCGCCAGCCAAGATTCCTGGTGCTGCACCTGCTGGCGAAGGCGACAAGCCCGGTGAGGCTCCCCAGGCGGGTGGCGATGCGCCGGCAAACGAGAAGCCCGCACCGGAAGGCGAAGGGAATGCGAACGCCGGAAATGGAAATGGCGGTGAAAGCGATCCTGCGGCCCCGCCGGGCGGGTTGCCGAAATCGGCAGATCCGGGCGCTCTGTTTTCCGAGGCCCAGCAGCAAGTCCGCAGTGGCGATGTGGATGGTGCATACAAGACATTGAAAAAGATTTACGCGATCGATGCGAAAGATCGCATTGTGCTGCTGTCGTTGGTCCAGATGTCGCAAAGCATCGGGATCCAAAAGTTGCAGCAGCAAAATGTCGCCGAGGGGCACCCGTTGTTTCTGGAGTCGGCCCAGTATGCTCGCTCGCTGATGCAATTGGGTGAGTTAGACGCCGATGAAGCGACTGTCATTGCGGGCGTTCTGTACAACGAAGCCTGTGTGTTGGCGACGAATTCAAAGCCGGATGACGCCGTCGCTTCGCTGACTAAAGCGATTGAGATGGGCTTCGCTGATTTGAAGTTATTGGACGAAGACACCGACCTGCAGTCGTTGCGGGAATTGGATAGCTTCAAGGAATTGCGTGCCAGCGCGACATCGAAGATCGAAGCACGGCAGAAGGAAGAGGTCGCTCGCCAGCAGAAGGATGCCTTGGAAGCGCTGGCCGCTCACAAGCCGTTTGATTTCGATTTTTCGTTGACGGATCTCGAGGGCAAGACTGTCAACCTGGCCGACTACAAGGGCAAGGTGTTGATTGTGGATATTTGGGGGACGTGGTGCCCGCCTTGCCGGATGGAAATTCCGCATTTCGTCGATCTGCACAAGAAATATCGCGAGCAAGGATTCGAGATCGTCGGCATCAATTACGAACGTACTTCGCCCGACAAGTGGGTGGAGGTGATCAAGGATTTCGTGTCGAAAAACGGCGTCACGTACACCTGCGTCATCGGTGACGATGCAACACGGGAAAAGGTGCCGGAATTCCAAGGGTTTCCCACGACGCTGTTCATCGACCGCACCGGCAAGGTGCGTTTGAAGGAAGTCGGCTACAAGCCGCTGCCCGTGTTGGAGGCCGTAGTGGTGAAGTTGCTCGAGGAAGCGGCGGCCCAGTAACGCAGGTGGTTGTCTGATCCTCGCGTGAACCCTCACGTGATCTGAACAGGCTCGATCTGAGCAGGCCTCATCTAAGCAGGAATGAATCATCGCGCCGTACACGTCATGTGATGCGGCGCGGAATGCCAAGTGATACGGAGATTGCAGCGTTGAAGGAACAGCCAGTAGAGCGCGGCGGAGCAGAAGCCCGTTCGCCGAGGTTGCCGGGTAGGGCAGTCTGGATCGTTGTGGCGGTGTGTCTCGCCGGAGTCATGTTCTTTCGAAGCATGACGACGGTTTGGGATCATGCGCTCATGAACATTCTCACGCTGATCCTGGTTTTCATCCAGGCAATGACGCTGCTGGGTTGGTTTTGCTTCTCCAGCGGCTACGATCGGCGTGTTCGCGTGCTTCTGCCGTTGTTGCTGCTGGCCCTGGTGGTTCCATTGGTAGCGTCGCTACGTATCGATGCGACGACCGGCAACCTGATTCCCACCGATTTGCGATGGCGGTGGTCGAAGAAGCAGGATGAGCAGCTTGAAAAACTTGCTCCGGTCGCGCGTGAGGATTCGATCGATTTGTCGCAGGTGACGGCGGATGATTTTCCCGGCTTTCTCGGTCCGAATCGGAATGCATCGATTGACGACAGGGAACTGGACGGCGACTGGACGAGGAACCCGCCCAAAGAATTGTGGCGACGGCCGATCGGAGCGGGGTGGTCGGCGTTTGCCGCAGTGAACGGGTATGCCGTGACGTTGGAGCAGCGGGGCGACGAGGAGTTGGTCACCTGCTACGACATCCGAAATGGCGAACCGGTGTGGCAACATTCCGTTACGACGCGTCACGAAACGGTACTCGGAGGCGTCGGTCCGCGTTCCACGCCGGTGATTCATCAAGGCAAAGTGTACGCACTCGGTGCGACCGGCGTGCTGCGTTGCCTTGATGGTGCCACCGGCAAACAGCTTTGGATCCGCGAGCTTTTCAAGGAAGTCTCGATTGACCAGGCTCAAGACGAAGCCTTGATTGCCTGGGGGCGCAGCGGATCGCCGCTGATCGTCGGCGATACGGTTGTCGTGCCGGGCGGAGGGCAAACCGACAAGACGGTAAGCTTGTTCGCCTGGAACAAGGAGACGGGCGAGAAAGTCTGGTCGGCGGGCAGCAAGCAGGTCAGCTACGCATCGCCGACGCTGGGGACGATCGGCGGTCGAGAGCAGTTGATTAGCGTGAACGAAGCGTCGGTGACGGGGCATGATCCACAGAGCGGCGAAGTGCTGTGGACGTATGACTTCCCGGGACGAAGCAATGCCAACGCCAACACATCCCAGCCGGTATTGTTTGACGGTGACCGTGTCTTTCTCTCCAAAGCGTACGGCGGCGGATCGCAATTAATTCAATTGACCGCCGCGGGGAATTCGCAGTGGACGGCCGAGCCTGTTTGGCAAAAACCCGGAACGCTGAAGACGAAGTTTACGAACGTCGCCGCTAAAGACGATTTGGTTTTCGGATTGTCAGACGGCGTGCTGGAGTGTGTCGAATGGGCCACGGGTAAGAGTCGCTGGAAAGGCGGCCGATACGGCCACGGTCAATTGCTGCGGGTGGGTAGCCACTTGCTGGTGCTGAGCGAGGAGGGGCAGCTGTCGCTGGTCGCCGCCGACGGCACTGCTCGGCGAGAACTTGCCAAGATCCAAGCTTTGGAAGGTAAAACTTGGAATAACCTCTGTCTCTACGGCGACAAGTTGTTGCTTCGCAACGCCCAGGAGGCCGCTTGTTTTCAACTCGCGTTGGTGCCAACGAGCGCGACGCAGTCACCCGAGAATCGCCCTGAAGTCGAGGGCAACTAATCCATGGCCAGTACGGAATTGAATTCCAGTGCGCGTCCCCCGTCGTGGAAGTGGATTGTCTGCGGCATGCTGCTGTGCGCGACCATGTTGAACTACATGGATCGGCAGACGTTGTCGCTGACGATCACCGAGATCAGTAAGGAATTGGGGCTGAATAACGAGCAGTACGGGTGGCTGGAAACGTCGTTCGGGATGGCGTTTGCTACCGGTGCGGTGGTGTTCGGTCTGTTGGTCGATCGTGTCGGTGTGCGGTGGCTCTATCCGTTCGTTTTTATCGGATGGTCGGCCGCGGGCATTGCGACGGCCTTTGCGGCGACGATCGGAAAAACGTTGGCCGGCATGGTCTGGGACGCTCCGGATAGTGCCCAGGAAGCCTATGCGGGCCTGTTCGTTTGTCGAACGGTGCTCGGATTGTTCGAGGCCGGCCACTGGCCGTGCGCCCTGGTGACCACCCAGCGCATGCTGAGTCGAGCCGATCGTGCGTTTGGAAACAGCTTGCTGCAGAGCGGGGCGTCGGTGGGAGCGATCCTCACGCCAGTCGTTGTCCAGATGATGGTAACGGATGAGGTCGGATCGTGGCGCGCTCCCTACATGGTGATCGGGATCATCGGCATGTTCTGGGTTGTGCCCTGGTTGTTGCTCGTGCGAAGCACCGATTTGCAGGTCGCGTCGGTCACCGAGCAAAATGTCGGAACGTCCCAAGCGAACAACGGCACCGCTGTTCGTGCGCCATCATCGTTGGCCCAAGCCGGAAGCGGCGAAGCGAATCGCGCTGATCCGGCGACGTCGGAATCGAGCGGAAGCATCGTCCCGCGATTCCTTGCACTCGTCGTGACCGTGATTGCGATCAATATGACGTGGCAGTACTTCCGCGTATGGATGCCGAAGTTTCTGCGGGAATTTCATCAGTACGATCGCACCGACGTTAATTGGTTTACGTCGGCCTACTACATTTCAACGGACATTGGTTGCTTGGCGGTCGGGGCCGCGGTGAAGTGGATGTCGGGGCGGGGCATGGGCGTGCATCGGTCGCGTATGATTACGTTTTTCTGCTGTGCGCTGCTCACGTCGCTTGGTCTGGTTGCCGCCATGCTGCCGCGAGGCCCTTTGCTGCTCGGCGTTTTGCTGGCGATCGGCTTCGGTGCGCTCGGTGTGTTTCCCAACTACTATGCATTCACCCAAGAGCTATCGCTGCGGCGGCAAGGGATGATCTCCGGCGCGCTGGGGGCGATTACCTGGGTCGTGACATCGATCATGCAAACGCTTGTCGGTCGTAATATCGATCAGACAAAGTCGTATTCGTTGGGAATCTCGCTGGTTGGGTTCGGTCCGATTCTGGGGTGGCTGGCACTGGCGACCCTCTGGAATCGGCCTCGCAAGCAAACGGCGGACGAAACCCTTTCTTGATGCAACGGCCGGAATTCGCGATAGTCTTGGGAGAGCGACGAGGCGGTACGAGCCGTTGATTCATAGAACCGGTCGCGTGGAACCGATGGCGATGCGAACAGGAATTCAATAAGGAGCGAACGATGAAGATTCACTTGCGATATTGCGCGGCTTGAGGCTACGAGCCGCAGGCCGTCAGTTTGGCGAGCCGTCTGTTGACCAAATTCAAACACAAGATTGCGGTGCTCGAATTGGAGCCGTCGAAAGGCGGTTGTTTCGAGCTCGATGTGAACGGCAAGAATATTTACTCGAAGCTGGCTGTCGGCAAATTTCCGAGCGAGGACGCCATCATCGCCGAGATAGAAAAACTGGCGACGTGAGCTGGCTGCAGGCCGCTTCGGCTATCAAGCATAACGCTGACTGGCTGTGCGGCTGACTGACGGCTGCATGGTGTGACGGCTGCCTGGCTGTGCGGTTACCGGGTGCGGGTCATTTCGAATAGCTGAGTGGCCTGAGCGCCGAGGAAACCCTCGAAGCGACCGCGACGACCGGAGTCCGGATCGGTGACCTCGCCTCGTTCAGCCAGTTCGAAATACGCATAGGTCCAGGGCATCGATGCTTGGACGCCGTTGTCGGTGACGTCGACGTTGATCACGACCGCTTCGGTGGCGGTTTGACGCAACTTCGAGCCGGGCTGCCCTTCGATCTCGGTCTTCATCGGCACGCCCGCCGCCGAGAGCGCTGCAACCGTCTTGTCGATGTCGGCCAGTGTAGGCACGCCTTGGGAATTGATGAGCGACGTGAAGTGATTCACGTTGTAGCCGTGAACCAGGACCCAGGCCGCATACTGGCTGAAGCGATTCGCCGCAGTCACGTCCTGCTTTTCGGGCAGATTCCACGGCAAATCGTGGAATTCGCGAACGACGCGACCAAGCAATGCATCGCGATCTGCCGGTGAAAGATCACCGCAGCGGTGCAGTTTGTGGAGCGTTTCTTCCGAGATCGGCAAGCGATGGCTGCGGACCGATTTGAGAATCGTTTCGCGGGCAGCGGAGTCCATGGCCCAGACCTGCAGTTCCGAAATGAACAGCTTGGGAAAGCGGCCGTTGGGGTGCTGTAGATGGATGGCCGAGAGAAGCTTGTCGGGAAATTGGTAGCAGCCTGCTGCCTGGTACCCGAGCGCCTCAAAGATGCGTGACAACGTGGCGATGCCCGCCATCGGCTGTTGGCAACCAAATGTCCTGAATGCGATATGGTCGTTGACGAAACTCGCGCCCGCAGCGTGGACAACTTCTTCATACGTCTGCACGTACGAGACTCGCTGCCGGTAGCGATCCCAGAGTCGGTCAAACAGTTGAGCGAGGAATTGCTCACGCGGATCGGCACCGGCAACACGCTGATGAGGCCCATGAATCGCGCTCGTCGAAACCGTAGCATGGCTGGAATTCATGGCATGTCCCCTGATGCGAAAGGTGTTGGCGTGAAGGCCCGTTTCCCCAAACGAATCGTGGCTCCACTGCGCTTCGGCGACTCGTTTCTTGACAACTCATTTCTTGTCTCTAAGCAATTCTAACGTATGATTTAGTTGCGGCCACTCGGTCTCGCCGATGTTCGATCGGCCCGCGATTTGCATTCGAAGTGATCCTATGTGGCTGGAATGCATCACGGATTTAGTGCATCACGGTTGTCGCTTCATGCGGCAGCCTGATTGCTTTGGCTGATATCGTTCACCAAACACGCCGTTGCAGATCGCTGCCACGCGTGTGTCACGCCGCGCGATCGCTGTGCGGTTGCGGTATCGTTTTCCGTTGTGTGCACGGTTACGTGCTCATCAAAGTATTCAGTTTCGCCCTGAACAAAGCGGCAGGGGGTGTGGTATGCCAATGGTGCAAGCGCACGGGAGCTACGAGGAACCCATTCGCGACGGCGGACTCGGCCTGCACGGACAAACCCTGCATGGGCAACCCCCGCATGGGCAAAGTAGTCAGCATCCGCCCTACGATCGTTACGAAGGACCTGTCCCCTGCATTCGAACACCGCTGCCGGGACCTCGAGCTCGCGAAGTCATCGAGACCGACGAGCTTTACACGTCGCCCTCGTACACGCGAGTCTATCCGCTGGCGGTCGCGCGAGGGCGTGGGGCGGTCATTGAGGATCTGGACGGCAATTTGTTTTTGGACTTTACCGCCGGGATCGCCGTCTGTTCGACGGGCCATTGCCATCCACGCGTGGTTCGCGCGATCCAGAGGCAAGCTGAATGTCTCTTGCATATGTCGGGCACCGATTTCTATTACGAACCGCAACGCGATTTGGCAAAAAAGCTGGCCGCGATTGCACCGGGATCCGAACCGAAAAAGGTGTTCTTCACCAATTCCGGTGCGGAGTCGGTCGAGGCGGCGTTCAAGCTGGCTCGATATCACACGGGCCGGAAGCATGTGATCGCGTTCTTTGGTGCCTTTCATGGCCGTACCATGGGAGCCTTGTCACTGACCGGCAGCAAGGTCGGGCAACGTGAAGGGTTTGCACCGCTGGTTCCGGAAGTCAGTCACGTCGAGTATCCAAGCTGCTATCGATGTCCTCGCCGTTGCGACGACGGAAATTGCTGCATGGCATCGCTGGAGCAGATCGAGAATCTGTTTCGACGTACGGTTTCGCCACGCGAGGTCGCCGCGATTGTCGTCGAGCCGATTCAAGGCGAGGGCGGTTACATTGTTCCGCCCGCCGATTTTCATCGCCGCCTGAAAGCGTTGGCGGAACAGCATGGAATTCTTTATGTGGTCGATGAGGTCCAGTCAGGGATGGGCCGCACGGGCAAAATGTTCGCGATCGAGCATTGGGGCGTGGAGCCCGATATCCTTTGCACCGCGAAGGGAATCGCGTCGGGCATGCCGCTCGGCGCGATCATCGCCAAGAGCAGCGTGATGGATTGGAAACGCGGTTCGCACGCCAGCACGTTCGGAGGCAATCCGGTGTGCTGTGCCGCGGCACTCGAGACGATCGCGATCCTGGAGGAGGGCTTGATCGACCATGCAGCGCAAACGGGTGCCTACCTGCAGGCGGAATTGCGTCGCATGATGGCCAGGCATCCGATGATGGGCGACGTGCGGGGATTGGGGCTCATGGTGGGCGTCGAGATCGTGAAAGATCGGGCGACGCGGGCGGCCGCATCCGAGGCACGGGACGCGTTGATCCAAAGCTGTTTTCACCGAGGCTTGTTGCTCCTGGGGTGCGGCGCCAGTACGCTGCGGTTCTGTCCGCCGCTGGTTGTCGAGCGGAAGGAAGTCGATGTCGCACTGCGGATCCTCGACGAGACGCTTTGCGAAATGGAAGCATCGACGACAGCCGTTGCGTAAGGCCTCGGTGTCCCTGCGCCGGTCGTGCCTTGCACCCTTTTTGCGTCACACCTGTTATTCATCTCGCCATGTCCGGGAAGGTTCGCTCCATGGAATCGGAAGCGTTATTAAAGCGTCTGGGAATTGATCGCGTTGCCAGCGGCGTCTACTCCGATCAATGGATCTTGCGGCCCTCGGGCGGCGAGACGGTATCGCTCAATCCATCCAATGGCGACGTGCTGGCCACCGTGCTGCAAGGCGGAAGCGATGATTATGAGCGGGTCATCGCCGCGTCGCAAAAGGCGTTTGCGCGCTGGCGCACGATTCCCGCGCCGCAGCGTGGCGAATTGATCCGGCAGTTGGGCAATGCCCTTCGCGATCACAAGGCGGATCTGGGGATGCTGGTGACACTCGAGGCCGGCAAGATCGTTTCGGAGGGAGCAGGCGAGGTGCAGGAGATGATCGACATGTGCGATTTCGCAGTCGGTCTCTCGCGGCAGTTGTATGGGCTGACGATGCCGAGCGAGCGGGCTTCGCATCGATTGATGGAGCAGTGGCATCCGCTCGGGCCGATCGGAATGATCACCGCCTTTAATTTTCCGGTGGCGGTCTGGGCATGGAACGCGTGCCTTGCGACGGTGGCGGGCGATGCCTCGATTTGGAAGCCCTCGGGCCTAACGCCGCTCACTGCCATCGCCGTGCAAAACATTGCGAATCGCGTGCTCGAACCGGCCGGGCTGCAAGGCTTGATGACACTGTGCGTGGGCGAAGGTGCGACGGTCGGGCAGTGGATGGCGGACGATCGCCGGTTGCCGCTCGTCTCGTTTACCGGTAGCTGTGCGGTGGGACGGCGTGTCGCATCGAGCGTCGCTTCCCGATTGGGTCGATCGCTGCTGGAGCTCGGCGGGAACAACGCGGCGATTGTGACACCGACCGCGAATTTCGATTTGGCGGTTCGCGCGATCACCTTCGCGGCCGTCGGCACGGCCGGCCAACGCTGCACCACGTTGCGGCGGTTGATTGTGCATGAGAGTCTGGCTGAGCGATTATGCGAGCGACTTGTGGCAGTCTTCGGCAGCGTCCGTGCGGGGGATCCATGGGAAAGCGGCGTGCTGCTTGGTCCGCTCATTCGCCCCGCCGCTGTGGAGGCGATGCAAGCAGCTCTTCGTCGTGCGGAGCAGCAGGGCGGAACGGTGCTCTGCGGCGGCCGCCCGATGGCTCGCCCCGGAAACTTCGTGGAACCGGCAATTGTTCGCGCCACCGCGACGATGGAAGTGGTGCGCGAGGAAACGTTCGCGCCGATTCTCTATGTGCTGACGTATCGGGATTTTGAAGAGGCGATCGCGATCCAGAACCGTGTCGATCAAGGGTTGTCCTCGGCCGTGTTCACGGACAATCTGCGCGAAGCCGAGTATTTTCTATCGCCAGCAGGCAGCGATTGCGGTATCGCAAATGTGAACGCCGGAACCTCGGGCGCGGAAATCGGCGGTGCGTTCGGCGGCGAAAAAGAAACCGGCGGAGGACGCGAATCAGGTAGTGATGCCTGGAAAGCCTACATGCGACGCCAGACCTGCACCATCAATTACGGCGATCAACTGCCGCTCGCTCAAGGTGTCCAATTCGACGCCTCTTCAGTGTAGCCATCACGCTCCGCCGTGATGACCTGCAAAACCACGCAAACGTCATGCGGGCTACAACGCTTTTCCGTTACCGACAAGTCCGCATTAATTACCAAAAAAAGGAATCGGCAACAGGAAAGCGTGCTGTTCCAGCAATCCCCATTTGCCATTCCACGTCACGAACGGCGTCAGAAATACGATCAGCGTATACGCTGCAATCACGGGCAGTTCAGCCAGTCTCGCACCCCAGCGAAGCACGAAGTTGCGTGGCTGTTCGCGTTTGGCTGCACGGGCGAGTGCCCAGCCCGCGATCAATCGCGAGGGCGCGATGAAGCCGACGAACACGAGGCTTGGCAGCCAGACTGCCTGCCGCGGAGTCAGTTCGATTTTCAGCAGGTAAAGCGGTAGCGCCGATGCGAGTGAAATCAGCAGCGCGAACCAAAATGCGATCGGTGCACGGCGGAATGCGTGTCGCACCTGTCGCACTTCGAACATCGCCATGAATCGGCGTTCGCAAGCGAAGTGGGCTTCGAGGAACGTGAGGTAAAAGACAACGACCGCGAGCATCACTCCGCCGGTCAGTCCCAGGAGAATGCCGCCGCCTCCTCCAACCGTAACCGCCGCAATCATGATCAGCATCGGGGGGAGCAGCCAGACGGTGGCGCCGACGAAGCCACGCAGTCCCAGCCAAAAATAATAGGGCAGTCGTAATCCGACGACGAATTCCCAAAGGCGATCGGTGGCTTCGCGATAGAGACCGCCTTGTCGTATCCGCCGGAGGAACGGAAGCGGCGCCGGCCAGAAAAAGTGCCGCAGCCGACCGCCGCGAAACCAAGCCCACAACAAGTGAAGCGTCATGAAGGCGATCGCGATCACTAACAAGCCGCGCATCAAGCGAGTCTGCCAACTGGTGGCGCTGATCATTTGCGACGAGTACCACAGGTCGGCGAGGGTTCGCAGCGGGACCATCATCAGCCACGTGCCGAGCACCATGCTGCCAACACGGGCCGCTTTGCGGACGCCGATCAACCCCTGCCAGAAGCGGCCCGTACGCGCGACTCGGCCGCTTACTTCGAGCAGGTATCCCAGGCTCAAAAACGAGAAAATCGGAATGGAAGCCAGGATGGCTAGTCCCACTAATAGACTCACGATGCCAAAGCACCATTCCCAAGTGCTGGCGATGCGCATCGCGATGCGAGCAAGGAAGCGAGGACGCTGTTTTGGTGGCTGCAGCGCCACGCTTGAAGACCTGCTTACCACGCTCGCTTGCACGACCTCGCCGGAAAGGTCCGGGTTGATCGACAGTCTGTCGCCAGGATTGGGGGGATAGCCAGACATCGAAATCAAGCTCGATCAGGAAAACTCACTGTTCAAATCAAACTCCGCGCATAACAATCTACGGTGCAACGGCGGCCGCTGCGAGAGATCCTGGTCGAAAGACGATGAGCGAAACCCGGGACCTGATCGCCGGGTAATGTTTCGAAGGGGCGTTTCGGGAGTGTCGATCGAGGCGTACCTGCATGAGAGCCGACGGGTTTCACAGCCAACGGCATGCAGGGTCGGGGGGGATGCACGGCAGACGGGGATTCAAGGACTAGATGCGACGATGTGGAAACGCCATCTGCTGATCATCGGACTGGGGTTGCTCGGGCTTGCGGCTCTGGGCAGCAATCTTCTACGCATGGAGCGAGTCAAGGTGGCTCGCGATTTCGATCCCGGGCGGTGGGGACGTGACGATCTGAGAGCGGTTGTTGAGCAGGTCAACGAAGAGTTTCGCCGCGATTGGGCGGCGCGCGGATTGAAGCATGCGGAGCGAGCTCCCACGCTGACCGTGCTGCGTCGGCTGTCGTTGGGTTTGACCGGCACGATTCCTTCGCTGGAGGAAATTCGTGCCGTGGAGAAAGTGCCGGAGTCTCAGCAGTTCGAATGGTGGTTGTCGCGACTGTTTGAAGATCGCCGCTATGCGGATTACTGGGCGGAGCGACTCGCGCGCGCTTACGTCGGCACGGAGGAAGGGCCCTTCCTGTTGTTTCGCCGGCGACGTTTTGTTGCGTGGCTCAGTGACCGGCTTCATGAGGCCGATATGGGCTATGCCGAGCTTGCTCGTCATGTGCTTTCCGACGAGGGATTGTGGACGGACAAGCCGACGGTCAATTTCGTTACCGTCACATCAAAACAGGATGCCGAAGGAAATCCGCCTGATCCGGTTCGACTCGCCGCTCGCACGACCCGCGCGTTCCTCGGGATGCGAATCGACTGCCTGCAATGTCACGACGACAAGCTGGGAAAGGTGGTGCTGGGAACAGCTGAGGAGAACCGCGAGGGGACGCAAAGCGACTTTCATCAGTTGGCCGCTTTTTTCGCCAGCACGCGAAACAAGGGGCTCAGCGGCATTCGCGACGAACCGATCAATGCGACCAACGCATACCGCGTGCAACTGATCGGCGCGGAAAAGGAGACGGTGGTTCCGCCCAAGGTACCGTTTCAGCAGGAAATCTTCGATGGACGCGGGACGCCCCGTCGGCAGTTGGCAGCCTGGGTTACGCACCCGCAAAATCGCGCGTTTGCCCGGACCGCGGTGAATCGTATCTGGGCCCTGATGTTCGGTAAGCCGTTGGTCGAGCCGATCGATGATATTCCGCTGTTCGGTCCGTATCCTCCGGCACTCGAGCTGCTTGCAACGGATCTGATTGAACATGGCTACGATCTACGTCGTTTGGTGCGGATTATCGCTGCCAGTGATCCATTCCAGATCGATAGTCGGGCCGACTTCGAGGTCACTGCGGAACATGAATCGCGATGGGCCGTGTTTCCGCTGGTGCGCTTGCGACCGGAGCAGGTTGCCGGCGGATTGCTGCAGGCGGCGTCGCTAACGACGATCGATGCCAACGCCAACATCGTCTGGCAGTTGATCAAATTCGGTCAGCAGAACGATTTCGTCCAGCGATACGGCGATATGGGCGAAGATGAATTCAGTGATCGCGGGGGCACGATTCCTCAGCGACTGGTGATGATGAACGGGCAGCTCGTGAAGGAGCGTACCGAGCAGAACATCGTGATGAACGCATCCACGCGCATTGCGGCGTTTGCTCCCTCGCCTGCTGCGGCAATCGAGTCCGCGTACCTGACCGTGCTTACCCGTCGCCCGTCAGCGGAGGAACTTGAGCATTTCGACCAGCGATTCGCCGAGCGTGGCGGCCGGCAGCAACGCATCCATGCGGTAGAGGATCTTTACTGGACACTGCTGAATAGCAC
>JBJOLO010000794.1:0-7907 GCA_046045565.1 Planctomycetota bacterium
ATTCGCCTTGAGCGATTCGATTTAGTATTCGCGACTGGTGGTGATTCCCGGGAGCGGAATCGGATACTTGCCCTCGGCGTTCGCTTGCACCGGTGCAGGTGATTCCATGGTGAGCTTATCGGCTTCGCCTGCGAGCTCGTGTTCGTGATTGAGTGCATCGTCCCAAGTCACGATCTGGCCGGTGTGTGCTGCCATGCGGCCCATGGCCGTGACGAGGCTTGCCTCCGCACCACGCTTCACCTCATTGTGCGGCTTGTCGTCACGAATCGCCTGGATTAAGCGATCCCATTCCACTTGGTATGGATTGTTGGTTTCCGGCTGCGGGAACGCCCACACGAGGTCATCTTTATGAGCGTTATGGCCCTTGTAGATGCGGGCCTTCGAGGGCCAGTGTGATGAAGACGAGATAACGGCCAATCCTTTCGAGCCGTGCCCATAGCTGGCGAACTCGTCGTGGCAGCCCGGTACGTTGCGACCGTCGAGGAACATTTTGGTGCCGTCGGCGAAGGTGTACTCAACCGAGTAATTATCGAAGTTCTGATCGACGTTATCGCCGCGGAAGTGGCGGCCGCCAATCGCGTGTGCTTTTACGGGCCATGCTTCTTTCATCCAGCAGCACTCGTCAATGTTGTGGATGAGGAAGTCACTGTAGCAACCGCCGCTCGCCCACAGGAAACTGTGGAAGCGTGAGATCTGCCAGAGCAGTTCGCTCATGCCGGCCGGCTTGGGGCCGGAAAAGGCGGAACCGACGGGGCCGCTCATGCGGTAACAGCGAAGCATCAGCAAGTCGCCCAGTTCGCCATTCTGGATCCGATCATGCAATTCCTGGCGTGCTTCGCAATGTCTGCACATCAGTCCCACGCCGACCTTCAGATTCTTCTTCACCGACATTTCGCCCAGCGTCAGCATGCGGCGAGTTGACGGGCCATCGACCGTGATCGGTTTTTCCATGAACACGTTGATGCCCTTCTCGATGGCGTGCGTGAAATGCACCCAACGAAATGCAGGTGGCGTTGCGAAGATCGCCACATCGCCCGGATTCAGGCATGCCATGGCCGACTTGTAGGCATCGAAGCCGATGAACTTGCGTTCCTCCGGCACATCGACCTTGTCGCCAAACCCCGGCTTGATGCTGCTGTAGCTGGAATCGAGGCGATTCTTGAACACGTCTGCCATCGCGACCAACTTGATCGGCCCGCTCTTGGTCGACAGGGCATTCACCGTCGCGCCCGTGCCGCGTCCGCCGCAGCCGATCAGGGCCACTTGAATCGTATTGTTTTCCGCGGCGTGCACACGCGGGACCGCGACGCCCGCAAGCGCCGTGGCCGCTGCGATCTGGCCGCTCGTTTCTAAAAACTTGCGTCGATTGGTATTGGACGAGGCAGGTTGTGTCATGGCAGGTAACTCCTGTTCGTGGAAGAAGGTCAGCGATTGCTCGCATCCATTCCGGTCATTGGCTCTGGTCGTCGCCTCTGTTTATCGGCGGAATGTCGGACACGCCACCGACGATGCACCAGTATGCACAGTTTTCGACAAAAAAGGTACTAGCTCGCGTCGTCCCAATCCATCCTTTTTGCCGAGTCGGTTCAACCCGCACCATTACGATTTGGACAGTCTGGCAGATCGCGCTGCGACGCGGCATGGAGTCCGGCCAGCCATCCCGTGCTGAAGGCGGACTGAAAATTGTAACCGCCGATCGGTCCGTCGAGATCGAGGATCTCACCTGCGAAATAGAGTCCCGGTACGCGCTTGCTCTGCATCGTGGCGGAGTCCACTTCCTGAAGCGAGACGCCGCCGGCGGTTACCTCCGCTTTCGGATAGCCGAGCGTTCCTGATATCGCCAGGCGTTGCTGCTTTACCGCTGCAACAATCTGTCGCAACTCCGCGTTGGACACTTCACCGGCATGTTTCTGCGAGGGGACGTTCGATTGCGTTAGCAGTGCGTCCGCCAATCGCTGAAACAGCATCGTGGCCAAAACGCTTGCCAGTTGACGTTTGCCGTGTCGCTGACACTCGGAACGCAACCGCGATACAAGTTGCTCTTCGTTTTCGTCGGGGAAAAAATCGCAAACCATCTGCACCTCCGCGCCGCTTGCGGCATATTCGACGTGGCGACTCAGGTTCATCGGAACGGGGCCCGAGATGCCGAAATGGGTGAACACCATCCCGCCGCGACAAGCCGGAGCGGCCAGCTTTTTTCGGGGAGTCGCGGGCGCGGCATGGCTGGATGCCGATGTGCCGTTCGCCGTGCGGGACGAGTCGATCCGCACTTGAATCAGCACATCATCGAGGGTCAGTCCTTTCAGATCATGCACCCATGCGGCATGGCACTGCACCGGTGCCAGGGCCGGGACGGTCGGCACGATGGAATGTCCAAACGCACGAGCCCAGGCATATCCGTCACCGGTGGTTCCGCAACCGGGATACGACATGCCGCCCGAGGTGATGATCAGACGTGTCGCGTTGAACGTGCCTTGCGTTGTCTCGACCCGGAAATGCGACTCGATTTTCGCCAAGGATCGGACTGCGGCGTCGAGTTGCAGTTGCGCGCCCGCACGCTGCAACCTGCGCAGTAAAGCCTGTTGCACGTCGACTGCGGTGTCACTTGCGGGAAAAACTTTCCCGGTGTCTTCAACCTTGGTTGGAACGCCCTCGTCGTGGAACAGCGATACCACCTCGCGTGGTCCGAGTCGGGCCAGGGCGGAGTGCAGGAATCGGCCAGGGGTTCCGAATGCCTGGACGATGCCGCGCGAGTCGGTGTCGTGGGTCAGGTTGCAGCGCGTGCCGCCCGACATCAGAATTTTGACACCCGCCTTGCGATTTTTCTCTAACAGCAGCGTTCGGCTGCCGCTGGCGGCTGCGCGCTCGGCTGCCATGAGTCCCGCAGCGCCGGCTCCGACGACAATCACGTCCCAAGTTTTGTTCTCACGGGTATCCGACAATGCAAATTCTCCTGCGACCGTTCCTCTCATCTTAGCAACAACTCGTTCGGAAAATGCTACGATGTTCCGCATGTCGGAAACTGACAAGAACCGTTCTTTCGCGTTGGAGGTCGTACGGCGGCTTCGCGATGCGGGCCACGAGTCATTGTGGGCCGGCGGTTGCGTGCGCGATCAACTGCTCGGCAAAACCCCCAAGGACTACGATGTTGCGACGAGCGCACAGCCACACACCATCCGCGAGATTTTCGGTCACTCGCGAACGCTTGCGGTAGGGGCGGCGTTTGGTGTGATTACCGTACTTGGCGGACGCGGGGCTCGGCCGATCGAGGTTGCCACGTTTCGCAAAGATAGCCAGTATTCTGATGGTCGACACCCCGACGCCGTCGTGTTCAGCACGGCCGAAGAAGACGCCCAGCGTCGCGACTTCACGATCAACGGTATTTTCTTCGACCCGCTCAAGGGGCAGGTCATCGATTATGTGGGCGGCCAGGCGGATTTGCAGTTGAAGATCGTTCGCGCGATCCGGAATCCTTTCGAGCGGTTTGACGAAGATAAATTGCGGATGCTGCGGGCCATTCGCTTCGCTGCGAATTTGGAATTCACGCTCGAACCGTCCACCCTGGCTGCCATTCAGCAACTCGCCGGCGAACTTGTCATCGTCAGCGCGGAACGGATCGCGGGTGAAATGGAGCGACTGCTGTGCGACCCCAATCGTCGTCGTGGCTTGGAGTTGCTCCGCACCGCGAGACTGCTTCCGATCGTCCTGCCGGAATCGGTGCTGCTCGAGGCCGATGGCGAGGAGGTTGGCAGCAATAGTGGCAGGGGGGAGGCGTGGAGACAGTCGCTTGCAATCCTGGACTCGCTTCACGCGCCGACCTTTCCGATGACACTTGCCGCTTTGCTGCGGCGCTGTGTGACCGCCGGTTCCGAGGAGAATTCCGTACGCAAGATCTGTTCGCGTTGGCGGCTCAGTCAAGAGGTCATGAAGGAGACGACGTGGTTGCTCGCCAATGAGGCTGCCGTCCGCAATGCCGCCGACTTGCCCTGGCCGCGACTGCAACGCATCCTGGTCGCACCGTTTGTATGTGAATTGCTCGATTATGGTCAGTCGGTCGCCGACATCCTCGATGGTACTCGGCAGCAAATCGAGTACTGTCGCGAGCGGTTGGCGTGGCCCGTGGAACGACTGAATCCGTTGCCGTTGCTCGGTGGCGACGACCTGATTGGCGCAGGTTGGAAACCCGGTCCGGCATTTCGCGAAGTAATCGATCGCGTACGCGATGCGCAACTCGACGGAAAAATCACGACCCGCGAGCAAGCCCTTTCCCTTGCACAGCAACTTGTTCAACCATTCCGGCCGACGGAAAAAAACTAAACTCCAATTCAATTACCACGAGAGATTACTTGACTCGGAGAATCCACGATGCACTCCCATCGGTTTTCGTTTTTCGCTGGTTTGCTTTTATGGTTCGCGAGTTGCCTCTCCGTGATCGGCGCAGAGGAAGCAGATTCCGGCAGGCAATTTCTCGACTTCATCAAACAACAGGCGTCCGCGCTTCGTGGTGCGGACAAGGTGCCGTCAACTGCGGACGCGTGGCAAGCCCAACGGGTTGAATTGCGCCGATCGCTCGAGCAAGCCTGGGGGACCTTTCCCGCGACCCCGTGCCCATTGGAGTCGAAGAAGCTTGGCGAGTTGAAACGCGACGGATATCGCGTGGAGAAATGGATTTTTCAAACTCGACCGGGTGTGTGGATGACAGCGAATTGTTACGTGCCCGATTCACCAGGACGGCATCCGGCGATCCTGGCCGTGCATGGTCACTGGCGCGGCGCGAAACAGGATCCGGCGGTGCAGCAGCGGTGCATTGGTCCTGCGAAGCTTGGGTACGTCGTCCTGGTTGTCGATGCGTTTGGCGCGGGAGAGCGCGGCGTTGGCGAAGCACTCGGTGAATATCATGGCGAGATGGTCGCTGCCACGCTGTTTCCGATCGGTTTACCCCTTTCGGGACTCCAGGTCTACGAGAATATGCGAGCGGTCGATTTTCTGCAGGCACGCGACGATGTCGATCCGGAAAGAATCGGCATCACCGGTGCCAGTGGAGGTGGAAATCAAAGCATGTATGCCGGTGCATGGGACGAGCGGTTGGGAGGTGTCGTGCCGGTGTGCTCGGTCGGGAATTACCAAGCCTACCTGGGTGCCGCTTGTTGCATGTGCGAAGTCGTGCCCGGCGCGTTGCGATTCACCGAAGAGTGGGCCGTGTTGGGTCTGACCGCACCGCGCGGCTTGATGGTAGTCAACGCCACGCAAGATGCATTTCAGTTCTCGGTAGGAGAAGCAAAAAAGTCGCTGGAACTGACCGCCAAAGTCTATGAATTGACCGGACGCCCCGGCAATGTGCGGCACGCGGTGTTCGACTGGAAGCACGACTACAGCCAAGCAATGCGGGAAACGATGTATGGCTTCATGAACCGCCACTTGAAAGGCGGGGAGAAGGACGATCCGATCGCAGACCCGCCGATGCAGACGGAGGACCCGGAAGCATTGCGATGTTTCCCCGGCGATACCAGGCCCGACGATTGGATGACGATTCCCCGGTTTGCCGCCTCAGAGGGCCGCAAGATCATCGCTTCTCGCGAGGTTCCCGCCAAGGCCGAGGCGTGGCGAACGGAAGCCGCGAAACGTCGCGAGTCGCTAGTGCGCGTGCTTGGCGGATTTCCCGAACCGACGCCACTTCAAGTTCGCGAAGTCGACGGCGGTGGCCAGGTGCGAAAGTTCACCTTTTCTCCAGAGCCCGGACTGTCGTTGACGGCGGTACGCCATCGTGGAACGGATTCGCGACGACTTGCCGTGCTGCTGGATGCCGACGGGGCAGTCAAGGCCGACGCGCATCCGCTTGCGGCCGCGATGCGGAAAGCAGGATGGTCGACCGTAGCGCTCGATCTTCGCGCAACGGGAGATCAGGCGTGGAAATCCGATTCGATTGGCCGTGCGCCCGACCACAATACTGCCGAATGGTCCCTCTGGATCGGCCGCCCGCTCGCCGGCCAGTGGGCATGGGATGCAATGCGGTTGATCGATGCCGTTGCGGCCGAGGCTCCTGAGGAGGTGGCCGTGATTGGATTCGGCTCCGCAGGCATCACCGCACTTGCCGTCTCCGCAGTCGACGCGCGCGTTACGCATTGCGTGACGGTCGATTGCCTCGCAAGTTACCTCACTGAATCGCCCTACATGGGACAGCGATTGGCCATCATGATTCCGCGTATTATTCCCGAGGTTGGCGACGTCGCCCATCTGGCTGCACTCAGTCGAGCCAAGCGACTGGTGATCGCCGGCGGTGTGCTTGGTGATGGCAAGTCACTCGATCGCGTGGCACGTGACAGTACGTTTCGCTTCACCAGGACATCGCGAACACTCGAAGGAAAGCCGATGGAACTGGTCGAGCCGGCAGAATTGATGAGTCTGATCGCGGACCGCAATCGCTTCTGATGCGTCCTGGTTCCGCGTTCCGAATCGTGTAGCGGTCGCGATCCTATTTCTCGTCTTGGTGTTTTTTCGCCGCGAGATCATTTCGTACTTGTTCCTCCAGCACCGACAGCGGAACCGCACCGTTGCGCAGCACCACGTCGTGGAATTCTCGCAGGTCGAAGGCCGGTCCGAGTTCGTTTTCGGCTTGCGCACGCAATTCGCGGATCTTCAGTTCACCCATCTTGTAGCCGAGAGCCTGCCCGGGCCAGGCAATGTAACGATCGATTTCCGCCTCGATGTTGTGGAGTGACAGCGCGGTATTGTCCGCCATGAATGCGATCGCCTGTTCGCGGCTCCAACCGAGATAATGCATGCCGGTGTCGACAACCAATCGGCAGGCTCGCCACATTTCGAAACCCAGCCGGCCGAAGTCGCTGTAGGGGTCCTGATAGAAGCCGACCTCCAGGCCGAGTCGCTCCGCGTAGAGCGCCCACCCTTCGACGAAGGCGGTAAAGCTGGCGAATCGCCGGAATCGCGGCAGGTCGGTCATTTCCTGTTGCAGCGCGATTTGCAGGTGGTGGCCCGGTACCGCTTCGTGCAGGGATAGGGCTTCCATCTCGTAAAGGGGGCGACTCTTCAGGTTGAATGTGTTGATGTAATAATTGCCGCCTCGACTGCCGTCGCCCGCGGGTGGTGAGTAATACGCGCTGGTGGTGCGAGGCGCGATATAGGCCGGAATCTCGCGAAGCCCGTACGGAGTGCGGGGCAGCGTGCGGAACAAGCGTGGGAGTTCCCCGTCGATGCGTTTGAGGATCCAGGCAACTTCTTTTTGCAGCTGTTCGGGAGTTTGCGCGTAGAAACGGGGGTCGGTACGTAGGAAGTTAAGAAACTGCGCGAAGTCGCCTTCGAATTTCAGTTTCGTCATCACCGCTGCCATTTCCTGCCGGATGCGCTTTACTTCGTTCAATCCCGTCTCGTGGACCTGTTCGGGAGTAATGTCGAGCGTCGTGAACATCCGGGTGCGGTGCCGATAGAACTCGCGGCCGTCCGGTAGTGCCGAGGCACCGATCGAAGCTCGCGCCGCGGGAAGATATTCGCTGTGCATGAATTCGCCGAATCGGCGGTACGCGGGGACGATCGATTCGAGAATCGCCGCTTGCCCCTCGCGGACCAATCGCTCCCGCTCTTTTTCTTCCACGCTGCCGGGGAATTGGCGGAACGGTGCGAAGAGCAAGCTCTGTTCAGCCGTGTCGACAATGTGAGAATCAATCGAGTCGCGGTATCCTTCCAGAACAATCAGCGGCAGCACCGCCTTCTGGCGTATCCCTTCTCGCATCAATGCAATGTGGTCGTCAGCATAGACGCCAAATGCCCGCAGCCGGGCAAGGTAGTTCTCGTAGTCGCGGAGGTTGTTCAGCGGAACCTGGCGAGGTAATTCGGGGAACGAGATGTGAAAGCCTGATCGATTGGTGATCGGCATCAGGTGTCCGCGAAAACGA
>JBJOLO010000819.1:0-2801 GCA_046045565.1 Planctomycetota bacterium
GTTCAACGTTCTCGGGCTGACGTAGATCCAAAAGGGCGTCCGAGATGCCGTACGCAGACAGCAGCGACTCGTACTTCGCGGACCATGCTGTTGCGAGACACGGGACGCCTTGCGAGAGACAACTCACGAGCCCGTGATACCGGCTGCCAATGCTGCCAAGACAACTTCCCAAAATCCCCTTGATTACGATGGGGTCGGACTCGTCGATGACGGGGATGTCAGGGAGCAGATGCCTTAGTTTGTCAGAGAGTTCTCGATCGTCACTGCCCTCGTGGATAACGATCAGAGGATCGAGTTCTGCGCGGCGAATTAGGCGGATGGCGGAGGCCAGTATCGGCAGATAGTTCATCTGCGTCACGCGGTCCGTTCTCTGAAGCATCTTTACGTTCGGGATGATGGCAACGGTATTTCTGAATCGCTCCGGGTCTTTCGGAGTTGCTCCAGGAAGCAGGCTCGTGAAGTCGGGGGCCAGCGACATGCGAACATGATCCTCGAGTATTTCTCGAAGATTGTTCAGTGACGTTTTATCTCTCGCAAACATCCATGTCGCGCTCTTGGCTACGGTCTTTATGAGCGACCGCGACTTTTTTGAGGAAAACTCCCCGAATGACTGAGGCAACAGGAAAAACGTCGCACCTCGATCGACTGCACGTTGAGCAGCGGACGCGAGATTTCGCAAATTCGACTCTGGCCACGGATCGCCGTAAGCAAAGCCCGCTGCATCGAAAACCACATCGACTTCACTCTCTAAAATCAGACCGTATCGGCGCCTGAGGCGGCGCGGAATAAAGTCGCCCAGTCCGTTGAGAGACCCTCCGACGCGGTCAATGCCGAAGCGCGGGAACAATCCCGCCCCGACGAGTAGTTGGAACGGTTGGTGACCCTCCGGCCCGGACGGCACCATGGTGATGATGCAGCCGGGTCGTCGCTCGCGACACTCTGCCATGATCGACCGCAGCATCAGAAACGCACCTCGGTTGATAAACCCGGCGTTTCTGATCTCGAAAACCATTGGGGTAGTTGCCAGAGCCCTTGAACGCTAGGACATGACCGCCCGTAGCCGGGCCAACGTACGCGCCTTTCCAAGTATTGAAAGCGTCTGATCTATGGGCGGCGAAACGGTCGACCCCGTTACGGCAACTCTCAAGGGCTGAGCAATTTTGCCAAGGGAGACGGATCGATCGGTTGCCAGGCCCGAAACCGAAGAGTGAATCATCTCGGGCGTCCACTCAGGCAGGGCGTCTAGGCGGCCTGCGAGCTCGTCAAGCGCATTAAGGGCGTCAGCCGACAAATATTTTTCGCTCGCTTTTCGATCGACCTTAACGCTCGAGCCAAAGAAAAATCGACTCGAGTCGGCCATATCTTTGATCGTTTTGCAGCGCTCTCGCTGCGCGATCACCACTCTCTCGAGCTCGACCTCGGAAGTGTCTGAGATGCCGAGTCGGTCGAGCTGGCGAGTAAGAAAAGGCGCTATTATTTTCGGATTGCCGCGAATCAAATGCTGCTGGTTGAGCCAGAGGAGCTTCTCAGGGTTGAACGCAGAGGCGGCCTTGTTGACGTTTTCTATATCGAACAAGGAAATCAGTTCTTCGCGGGTAAATATCTCTTGGTCACCGTACGACCAGCCGAGCCGAACGAGGTAGTTGAGTAAAGCGTCGGGAAGATACCCTTCCTCCTCGTACTGCAGAACGCTTACTGCGCCGTGGCGTTTGGAGAGCTTCGCGCCGTCGGCACCGAGAATCATGGGCACATGGGCGAAGACAGGAATCTTGGCACCTAGCGCCTCGAACATATTGATTTGTCTCGGCGTATTGTTGAGATGGTCGTCGCCACGGATCACGTGGGTCACACCCATGTCCATGTCATCGACGACCACACAAAAGTTATAGGTAGGCGATCCGTCGGCCCGGGCAATTACGAGATCGTCCAGTTCCGAATTTCTGAAGAGGACGCGACCGTGAACCAGATCGTTCACGATCACTTCGCCTTCAACCGGATTACGGAATCTCACGACCGGGTCTGTTCCAGGGCGAGAATCGTTCCGATCCCGACAGCGACCGTTATATCGTGGTTTCTGTTTACTGGCGATTTGTTCGGAGCGCAGCTGCTCAAGCTCGCCCTTCGTGCAATAGCAACGGTACGCCTTGCCGCCCGCGATCAGCTGCTCAAGTACTTCGCGATAGCGAGGAAACCGGGCGCTCTGAAAATAGGGCCCCTCGTCATGATTCAGATCTAACCATTGCATCCCTTGCAGAATCACCTGCACCGCCTCGTCAGTCGAGCGCTCGCGGTCGGTGTCTTCGATGCGAAGAATGAATTTTCCACCCATTCTTCGGGCGTATAGCCAGCTGAATAAAGCGGTGCGAACTCCGCCAATATGGAGCATGCCGGTGGGGCTTGGAGCGAAGCGGGTGACGACCATGGTGGTGAAATGGTAACATCGACTAACGTTTGGGCGGTTAGCTCAGCGGTAGAGCACTGCCTTCACACGGCAGGGGTCACTGGTTCGATCCCAGTACCGCCCACCATCCATACATCGCCGCGAATCGCACCAAGCTGCCCCTCAAAGAGATGGTGCGGCGACAATTCGCCGATCTCGGTTCCTTAGCGCTTGCGTGTCATGTCGTTCCAGTAGCCTGCGAGGTCGCGCCACCTGAAGGGCAGGGTAGCCGCTCGAGCTATCTGCATCGCGACGACTCTTGTGGATCGGGGGATGACGAAGGCGACCCACCCGGCGACGCCGTACGAGACGAGAGTGGCGATCGCCGCTCCCTGTGCGCCGTATGGCGGAATCAACCAGA
>JBJOLO010000026.1:0-6001 GCA_046045565.1 Planctomycetota bacterium
AAGCTATTCCCCGAGCGGCAATCAGCGGTTTGGATGCGGTTGGACTCCGTTCGTCGGACTGGTCAGCGTAACACCAGTCTCAATCCGCAAAGGCCGTGCCAATGCAACACAACGTCCCTACATCGCACCGATCCGGAGCGGCTTCGCGGGACGTAAATGCCTTGTTCGCTTAGATTTTAGATGACTTCGCCGATCTGCTTCCTGCTTCCGTACGGCGAGGGTCCGTTTTTGAATTTCCTACACAGTTCGCCTTGCAATATTGAGCACCTCACGCCCCGCCCCGAGCCGATAGGGCGACCGCCCGGCCATGCCGACCGCCGTTCCACATGGCTGCCAGCAAACGATACGATACCTGCTCCCTGCTCCTTACGCCTCGGATCTCGGGAATGGTTCGCTCTTTCTTTATAGGAATTTCTAAACTCCCAAGCGCCGTCGCGTCGATGCGGAGCGGTTACGTAATGCCGCGCGGTCACCTCTCTGCTCGCCCGCTGACCACCTCGCCAACTACACCCTGACTCGCTCCCCCCTGACTAGATGGAACCTCACCGATGGCACTTCCAAGGATTCTCGAACCCGAGGTCATGGACTCGCGGGACGACGCGGCCAGCTACGACGCGATGGACCACACGCAGGTCAACACGCGCTTCGTCGACGATCTGCTTGCAACCGGCCATGAACTGCGCGACGTGCTCGACCTGGGTACCGGAACGGCGCTGATCCCGATCGAACTGTGTCGACGCGAGAGCGAATGCCGCGTGATGGCGGGCGATCTGGCGATCTCGATGCTGGAGCTGGCTCGATACAACCTCGAGATCACCATGCTCACGCACCGCGTCCAACTCATTCAGGTCGATGCCAAACAGACTCCATTCGCGACAGGCATGTTTCACACCACGATCTCGAACAGCATCTTGCATCACATCCCCCAACCTCGCGACGTGCTCGTCGAATCCGTGCGCATCACCGCAGCCGGCGGTTTGCTTTTTTTCCGCGACCTGGCTCGACCGAACTCGCTCGAGGAACTTGACACACTCGTTACGACCTACGCAGCGGATGCCGACGATCATGCTCGCCAGCTTTTTCGCGACTCGCTGCACGCGGCCCTCACCATCGACGAAATCCGCGCTCTTGTCGCTGAATTCGGTTTCGATCCCGATACCGCGCAGATGACCAGCGATCGACACTGGACCTGGTGTGCCCGGAAGCCTGAGTCTGCCTAGGTTCAAGCTCGAAGGGCAAGAAGCGATTCCGTTACGGCTTTTCGTCGGCTTCGGGAGCCGCCGGCTCCGCGGTTTTGCGCTGAACTTTCCAGGCTGCAATCTTCCCCGGCGAACTGACGAAAAGCAGACCCGCTTCGTCCCACTTGGCGGCAGCCAACCCCGTCAGTTCCTCGCCGTAACAAAAGTAGTCCGAGAATTCGCCATCGAGCGAAATCACGTGAATCGATCCGTCTGCAGCCGCGATCGCCCATTGCCCCACCTCATCGAACAGCGGCGCCGAACTGACAAATTCGATGCTGTTTCGCGGCTGCCCCTCCGGCAACGGATAGTTCCATTGCTCGCGAAACTGTTCGTCGAGCGCTACGAACGTCCGGTTTCGCTCATCAAGATACGACACGCCGCCATACACCGTTTCCGAACTGCTCGGAAAACGAAGGCCAAACAATTGGTTGATGCTCCACCCCGCCACTTCGATCGGTCGATCAGCGTTTCCGAAATGATTGACTCGCAGAATGCGTCCTGCTTCGCCAACCGCCAGGATCTTGCGCCAACCGATCTCATTCGGCGGAGTCGTTGCCAGCGAAAGAACCGAGAGCTGCGTACGCTCTCCCCAGCTTCGCTCTCCTTCCAGCGTCACGCAGTGAAATCCCAGCGTCCCCCAAAACGCCACGTAAAGTTCAAGCGTTCCATCCGAATCCAAATCGGCGAAGAGGGCGTCGCGGATCCCCGCGTGCTGTTCACCCGCAGGCGGATAAGCGGCGAGCAATTCTCCTTCCGCATTCAGCATCTGAACACGGTCGCCGAGCAACGCTCCGACAGCAAACAACCGCTGACCATCCTTGTTGAGCGCGGTGCGAACGAAAGTCGGTGGACGCTCGGTCGCCGGTAACGGAATCGTCTTCACGGCTTTGCCGCTACGATCCAGCAACACCAGTCGCTTGCCTTGATCGAGCACGGCGAGTTGCCCGGCCTCATCGCCGCCCAGGATCGCCATGTTGCCGGGCGCCGTAAGCTCGCGCGATTCCCAAAGCAAACTCACCTCGAACCGCTTCGGTTCGCTCCGCGGTCGAATCGCCACCACAGGGATATCGATCACCACGGGCGTCGCCCCGCTGCTGGCAAGCGCGACGCGTCGCTCGTAGTCCTTTTGCTCCCGCTCCGCTTGCGCGAGTACTTCCGCTGCCAAGTCGTCGCCATCGCCAAGCCGTTGCAGGATCACGGTCAATTGTTCCCGGAGATTCGGATTCGCACCCATCTCAAAAATCTGCATCCGTCCCTCGCCGTCCAACACCAACAGGGTCGGTGTGCCGACAATCTTCAGCATCTCCAGACCATGGGCTTCGAGATCGCGCAACAATCCAACCGGCGCTTTCCAGCGTTCCAAAAGTTCGGCCACCGCGCGGTTGCTCATTGCAGAGGGCTCCGTGCAAACGGCATAGAATGCAAATCGATCGTCCTCGGACTTGGCCTTGCGGACCTCCGAGAATTGCCGCAGCGACTCACCGCATGCTTCGTGATTGCTGAACCACAGCATCACCGCGATCTTGTCAGCCAGACTATCGCGCGTCACCTTGCCGCCCGCGACATTCAGCAACGAGAACGGCGGCACCTGTTTGCCGAACAGAGTTGATGGCAAGGGTTGCGGCGGCGGTACAAAGAACTTCACTTGTTTCGGCGCGTCAGGCAACGCAATCTGAAACCGCTCCGAGTCGATCGGCACGTCGATCTCTGCGCCCGTCATTTCCGCCACCAAGCGAACCTCGCGCACATCCGGCGAGTTCCGCAAGTTCGGCGACAGCGCACGCAACGGATACTCCACCCGACGCACGAGATAGGCCTGTCGATCAATCCAGAATACAAACACGCCATCCGGAGTCGTGACGCCTAATTTGTGGCAGTCGCGTCCGTCGACTCGCCCCGAACCCAACAACGCATAGCGCTCCTGAACCACTCCCTCGTCCGTCTTCGTCTCCGGAATCGACGGGCTCTCCAGCAGCAAGTCGAGTTGCACTGGATGTCGTCCGGAACTTCCCGCAACGACCGCGTTGCTTAACTGGTCATACAACAACGGATCGCCCGCAAGGTCGGCAATCCCCACTCGATCTCCAATCGGCCGAACGATCACTTGCTGATCCAAATCGTTGGTGTTCTCGTCGCTGACGCGCGCTCGCAGCGACTCGCCGTCACTCGCGATCTCGGCTCGGTATGCTTTCACATGCAACCGGTTAGGTCGAGCGAACGCGACCGCCACCTCGGCGCGACTCTCGCGCGGCTGGCCTTGTTCTTTGTAGCTGAGCGTGACAGTGCCCCGATCGCGATAGGTCTGCGCACCTCGATAGGTTTCCAGCGTCCGCTCCCAAACTTGAGCCGCGTTGAGCTCATCTGGCTTGGCGGACGGGGAATGGCTTGACGCGGAGTCTTTGGAGGAACCTGATTCCGCGCCCGAGGGAGAAGATGAGGTTGGCAATTTGTTCGCGGCAGCGTCCGGTGGCTTCGACTCGCAACCAGTCAACGTCATGCAGGCTATCGCAATCCAGACTAATGCCCAACCGCTTCGCGCGCGGATTCGATCCATCGATAGAACTCCTTTTCCCAGCCTCTTAGGTTTGCAAGTGTACCGCCGAGGAAGGCAACTTGGGAAGTGATTCGCCCCATCGTGCCCCGTTGACGCTCCCGCATGCTGCGATCTACAAAACCAGGAAGGAGATCTGGAAAGCATGTTTTCATTGCGGTACGGCCCCGAGTCGCAGTTAAGGCTCGAATTGCCCGCGTCGATTGAGATCTTCGATCATTCTTCGCCGCAAGGCCTGGAAATAGCCGACCCTGCTGCGGCCGTGATCGAGGCGTTAGCGGCGCCGCTCGACTACCCGCCGCTCACGGCCGCAACCGTTCCGGGCGATCGCGTGGTCGTCGCCGTCGATTGCACCGTGCCGCAAGCGGGCAAAGTCTTGGAAGGCTGCCTGCGTACGCTGATCGGTGGCCAAACGCGCCCCGAAGATATCCGCGTCCTGACCAATGGCGACACGACCTTTGCGGAGTCACTGCTGCAATGGGCGCCCGGTGATGTTCGATACGCCATCAAGGTAACGCGACACGATCCCGACGATAAACAGTCGCATGCCTACCTCGCAGCCACCGAGGAAGGAAATCCGATTCACGTGAATCGCCTGCTCGTCGATGCCGATGTGGTTCTTCCCGTCGGTGTCTTGCGTCTCGATTCGTCACTTGCCTACTACGGCTCCGCGGGTACGATCTTCCCGTCGTTTGCCGATCGGGAGACCCAGAAGCGTTACGAACGCAGCGAGACCGACGATCGTTCACGGCACGAACAAGCACGACGAAAGGAATCGCAGGAAGTCGCCTGGCTGCTTGGCGCACCGATGACCTTGCAAATCATCCCGGGCAGACAAGACGCGTTGCTGGGTGTGATCGCCGGCGAAATCCGCGCGATCGACAAAGAAGGGCAACGACTCTGTCAGCAAGCGTGGAACTATCGACTGCCGCATCGCGCGGGACTGGTCGTGGCCACGATCGGCGGAGGACCGTCGCAGCAGACTTGGGAAGGATTCGCCCGCGCACTCGATGCGGCGCTCGATGCTGTCGCCGAGCAAGGTGCAGTCGTGCTCTGCACATCGCTATCCGAGCGTCCTGGCCCCGCGATGAAATCGATCGCCTCCTGGTCGGGCGACAAAGCAGTGCCGAAACGCATTCGACGCGACCTGTCGGGCGACGGCCTGTCCGCTTTCCAAATCGCCGATACGCGCGAACGTGTTCACGTCTACCTGATGAGCGACCTGCCGCAGGCGAAAGTCGAAGAACTGGGACTGGGCCACGTGACCGGCCCCGATGAGATCGCTCGACTTTGTCGGCAGTACGATTCCTGCGCGTTGTTGGGAGATGCCCAGTACGCCGCTGTAACGATCGCGAGTTAGCCTATGCTCAACGCCGCCGTATCGCGAGATTACGACCTGCTACGACATCAGGCCGCCTGTTTGCCCTGGCCCACTCATTCGCGACTCGTCGTCCGTGGCGATGATCGCGTGAAGTTTCTCAACAGTTATTGCACGAACGATCTGACCCAACTCAAGCCGGGCCAAGGTTGCGAAGCCTTCATCCCCAATTCGCAAGGCAAAGTGCTCGGGTTCGTCCATATCTATTGCGAAACAGACCGGCTGCTGATGGAGACCGCGAGTGGCCAGGCAGCACCGCTGATCGCACACCTCGACCGATATGTGCTGCGTTCCAAGGTCGAATTGATCGACGAAACGCTCGCGACCCAAACTTGGCTGCTCGCCGGCCCCGAATCGACGGCGATCCTGCAACGCGGCACAACGAGCGCCCTTCCGATCGATGCGATCGGAAGCGGCATAATCGATTGGCACGGACATCGCATCTGGGTCGCCAGCACCCGACTGCTCTCCGTTCCCGCATGGCTGATCTCTTGCGCACCTGACCACGCGGTATCCCTGCAAACAACCATCGACGCTCAACACGTGCCGACGGCCGATGCCCATGCGTTTGAATCGCTACGCATCGAATCGGGAACCGCCTTCTACGGCATCGATATCTCGGCTGACAATTTGCCGCAGGAATTAGGCATCGATGCACAAGCCATCAGCTTCCGCAAAGGATGCTATCTGGGCCAGGAGACCGTTGCGCGGATTGACGCGATGGGACACGTGAATTGGCACTGGACCGGTTTTCGCTTTTCGTCACCCGATTGCCCGCAGCCCGGTATCGAGCTAACGGCCAATGACAAGCCCGTCGCGAGAATCACGTCG
>JBJOLO010000039.1:0-3614 GCA_046045565.1 Planctomycetota bacterium
CTTTTCGAGCCCGTCTTTTCGAGAAGATGGGGGGGCGGGATTCTAATGGGGAGTCGACGAGAGCCGCAACACCGATTTTGCGAGCTTTAGTAGCGATTCTCCATCTCGCACAGTTGGTGGCACCGTCAAGTAAGCCGAGGCACCATCGACAACACGCAGTTTTCCGCGACTCAACTTGGACAACTGCTGGATTCTTGCGGCATTACCGTAGTCAAAAACAAGATATTGACCCTCGGTTCGAATCGCCGCGATCTGCCAGATTGCCGCATCGATCCTCAGTTCCGCAACTTGCAATAACCGTTCCACCGGTGCTGGCAGCGGTCCGAACCGATCCCGCATCTCCTCCCGGATTTCATGGAGCTCTCCGTCGCTAGCAATGCGAGCAATGCGTCGATAAACATCGATTTTCGAGCGCAGGTCGGGCACATAGTCGTCAGGCAGAAAGGCCCGTCCGGGCAGGTCGATGTCGACGTCCAGGGTCAGACGCGGCGGCAGTTTCTTCAGCGATCGCACGGCATTCTCGAGCAGCTCGCAGTACAGTTCGTACCCCACCGCCGCGATATGGCCGCTTTGTTGCGATCCGAGCAGGTTCCCTGCGCCGCGGATTTCCAAGTCACGGGTGGCAATCGCAAATCCGGCTCCAATTTCGCTGAACTCTTCAATCGCATGCAAGCGACGGGCCGCCGTGGGCGTGATGGTTTTGCCGCGCTCCAGTAGCAGATAACAGTAAGCGCGATGCTTGTACCTTCCCACGCGGCCTCGTAATTGATGCAAGTCCGCCAAACCGTAGCGATCTGCTTCATCGATGAAAATCGTGTTGGCGTTGGGGATGTCGAGACCGCTTTCGACGATTGTGGTGGCAAGCAGCACGTCGAACTTGTGGTCGATGAAATCGACCATGACCTGCTCGAGTTGATGTTCGTCCATTTGACCGTGCCCGATGCGAATCGTTGCCTCGGGAACGATCGCCTGTAGCCGTTGTGCAAGCCGATCGATGTCATTCACGCGATTGTGTACGAAGTAGACTTGGCCGTCGCGATTCAGTTCCCGCAAGATCGCTTGGCGAATCGTCTCTTCGTTGAATCTCGTCACTTTGGTTTCGACGGCGGTTCGCTCGGCCGGCGCTGTCTCCAGGTTGGAAATATCCCGCACGCCAACCAGCGACATGTGCAGTGTTCGAGGGATCGGTGTGGCAGTCATCGTCAACACGTCAACGCTGCTGCGAAGGGCTTTCAATCGCTCCTTCACCTCGACGCCAAACCGCTGTTCCTCGTCGATAATCACTAAGCCTAGGTTCAGGAACTGAACGTCCTGAGAGGCCAGGCGGTGGGTGCCGATGACCACGTCGACGCGACCCGAAGCGAGACCCTCGAGGATCTGTCGCTCTTCCTGTGGTGGACAGAACCGGCTGAGACGAGCGATATCAAAAGGGAATTCGCTCATCCGTTCCCGGAAGGTCTGATAATGCTGTTCGGCGAGAATCGTAGTCGGAACCAGCACGGCGACTTGGTATCCATTGTCGACCGCCTTGAACGCAGCCCGCATGCTGACTTCGGTCTTACCGAATCCCACGTCGCCGCAGAGTAGCCGGTCCATGGGACGCGGACTGTGCATGTCCTGTTTGATGGCGGCAATCGCGGCCAATTGATCGTCCGTTTCCTGGTAGGGGAAAGAGGAATCGAATTCCGCCTGCCATTCGCTGTCCTGCGAGAAGGAGATGCCCGGACGCGTATTTCGCGCGGCTTGCAATTCGAGTAGCTCTGCCGCCATATCGATCACCGCAAGTTCGGCCGCTTTTTTCTGTTTGCCCCAGGACTGGCCGCCGATCTTGGCGAGCCGCGGACGGCTCTTCGTGCCACCAACGTACTTTTGCACCAAGTCGATCTTCGCCGCCGGGACAAACACCTTCGTGCCGCCGTCGAATTCCAACTCGAGGTGCTCGAGCGTGAATTCCTGCTTTTCAATCAACCGCATCCCGCGATAGCGGCCGATACCGTGACTCAGATGCACGACCAAATCACCGGGCTGCAAATCAAGAAAGCTGTCGATCGCTTTGCTAAGGTGTCGCTTCGCCGTACGACGGACTTCCGTGCGGTGAAACAGTTCCTGACTGCTGAGTACGGCCAGGCCGGCATAGGGAACCCGGAATCCACCTCGCAATACGCCTTGGGCATAGTACAAACGACCGCTTGCGGCGACCTGCGTGGGCGCGAAAATCTCGTTCAACCGCTTGATCTCGGCGTCGGTCGGGGCAACCACCAGCACGCCGTCCGAGGAGGCTGCTTTGTCTAACTCGTCGCGAACCCGAGTGAAGTCGCCGCTGAATCGCTCGACCGACTCGATGCCAAGGTGACAGTGAACGTCAGCCGGTGCCGCGGCGAGCGACGCGACTTGAGCGACACCCAGTCTGCCGACCTGTCGCATCACGTCTGCCAGCGAGTGCAACAGTCCGCGCGGCTCCGTGCGCTCGCTGTAGTGACGCCCCGCTTCCATGATCTGATCCGGTTCGAGCATCAGGCAGACTGATGTCGCCGGCAGGAAGCTCAACAAGGAGTCCTTGCATTCAGAAAACGAGCGCACGACGGTGATCTCGACGGATTCCTCCGCAGCCAGACTGCGCTGGGTTGTCACATCAAAGCCGCGAATCGATTCCACCTGATCGTCGAAGAACTCAACACGAACCGGACGGTCCCAATCGGGCGCGAAGACATCCAGGATGCCGCCCCGAATGGAGAACTCGCCCGGCAGATCGACCGCGGTGGTGGCGTGGAAGCGGTGCTCGATGAACCAGGCTCGTAATTCCTCCAGGTCCGCTTGCTGCCCTACTCGCAATGACCGCGTGCTGCTGGCAATTTCTTCGCGAGCCGGAACGGGTTGCAGTAGCGCGGAAATACTGGTGAAAAAAACACGAGGTGTGCCTCGCGACGACCAGGCTGAGTCGGATTGATTTCCGGACGATGCTGCGGAAGATACCGCCACCGCCAGTCGCTTGAGGATTCGCAGTCGGCTTCCGACCGCCTCCTCGCGGATCAAGCCAACGTTTCCGGTACCGGTTGCGGCCTCCAGTGATTCCAACGCAGGAAAAGTTGCCGTCGGGATTTCGCTGAACATCCGGAAATCGGTCGCCAGGTCCTCCGCTTGGCTCGGGTGCGGTGTGATGACCAACAGGGGGCCGCTGACCTGTTGGATGATGGCGGCGGAGAGCAGCGCGAACGCGGATCGGGGAACGCCGTCGAAAGACGCCGTCTTCGCGTTTGATAGCTGGCGAATCGCGTCGGTAAACCGTTCACGCGATGCCAAGCTGCCGGGAAGTGCCTTGAGCCGTGCCAGTGCATCTGCCTGCGCAGCGGCGGGAGTGATCGCCATCCGAGCCGAATTGTAGGACAGAACTCGGGCTTCCAGCCAGGGCACTACGCCAACCAAGCTGCGATCATCGCCCTGTCATTTTGGCAACTCGACGAATCGGGTGAGTTGCCTGTGGCTGCTACTTTTGCTGTAAGGCTATTTGCAGTAACGGTTTGCGTTTTGATTTGCGTCGTTGGCACACTGCTTGCATGAAAGGGCCAGTCTCAAGCCCCGACCTGCCAAAAGCGCAGGGGACGGGGAATCGCATA
>JBJOLO010000061.1:0-2873 GCA_046045565.1 Planctomycetota bacterium
ATTCAACGCGGTGGCACTCGCCGCGCTGATGCGTCAAAAGGGACTCGATCCCGCCCAGATCGGTCTTTTTGTTGGCACGCTCTACCTGCCCTGGTCCTGGAAATGGATCATCGGACCGATCGTCGATCTGGTCTATTCATCGCGACTGGGACGTCGTCGCGCCTGGATCGTGGGATGCCAAACGCTGATGGCACTAACGCTGCTCTGCGCGGTCGGCGTGGATTTCACCTCGCAGTTTTATTTCTTCACAGCCATCATCCTGATTCACAACATCTTCGCCGCGACGATGGATGTTGCGATCGACGCGTTGGCCGTGACGACTTTGCCGCCCGAGGAACGAGGCACCGCAAACGGGATGATGTTTGCAGGCGCATACCTCGGCAACGCCGTCGGCGGATCAGGCGTGCTGTTCCTGATGCCCCACGTACCCGTCTCCGCCACCTTCCTATTTGTCATGGGCGCCATCCTGCTGGTGGTCGCCGGTATTTCGGTCTGGTTGATCGAACCTCGTGCAGAACGCGCGAAAAAAGAGACGCAAATCGCCCGCGAACTCGCCGCTTACGCCCGCTCGCTCGCGTCCACCTGCTTCGGCTCCCGTAATGGGCTCGCCGGACTGCTGTTCGCCCTGCTACCGGCAGGAGCCTACGGACTCGGGTTGGCACTGCAATCAACCCTCGCCGTCGAACTTGGACTCGACGAACTCCAAATCGGCTGGCTGAATCTTTGGTCCACCGTTCTCGCCGCAGTGGGCTGCGTGTTGGGCGGTGTCCTGTCGGATCGCTGGGGTCGTCAGCGGATGCTCGGCATCTATGTCGTACTCACCGGCATCCCGGCGCTCTGGCTTGCCTACCAGTTGCAAGCGATGGATTGGATCATGCCGACCACAAAAGTGGATGCAACTACCACACCGCCGCTGGCGCTTGTTACGTGCCTCTGGATCGCGGCGATCAGCTACAACTTCATTCAAGGACTGATGTACGGCACACGCACCGCCTTGTATATGGACTTGTGCCGGTCCGAAATCGCGGCCACACAGTTCACCGCGTATATGTCGCTGATGAATCTCGCACTGACTTACTCTGCGTGGTGGCAGGGACAATCGGCCGCGCGCTGGGGCTACCCCGTAACATTGACCATCGACGCCTTGGCCGGTTGCCTGTGCCTGATACCGCTTGCCATGATTACGCAGCCTCGGGCCGATCGGGATCTTCCGGCTTAGAAGAAAGGAACGGGCAAATTGTATTATCAGACTGATTTTTCGCCGGAGGAGTTTCAGCGCCGTCGCCGCGCAATCATGGACAAGATTGGATCCCAGGCGATCGCGGTGCTGAGCGGGTTCGGTGCTACGGGCGCGTTTGATTACTTCCGACAATCGAACGAGTTTTATTATCTCACCGGTGTCGAGGTACCCCACGCCTATTTGAGGATCGACGGTTCGACCGGCGAATCGACGTTGTACCTGCCGCACCATGACGCCAAACACGAACGCAGCGAGGGCGCTCAACTGCATTGCGACGCGCCGGATGCGGTCCGGCGGATTACGGGTGTCGAACGAATCGCACCGCTCCCGCAGTTGGGAAACTACGTCCTCGGAGCGATGACGATTTACATGCCGCGATCCCCCGCCGAGGGCCGGCAGGCCTGCCAGGATACGTTGCGATATCGAAGCCATCTCGCCGCTGCGGATCCCTGGGATCAGGGCCTGTCGCGGGAGGCTTACTTGCAATCGCGGATTGCCTCCATCGCGCCGCACGCAACATTCCAAGACCTCTCCCCGCTGCTCAATGCACTGCGGGCCATCAAGAGCCCGGCCGAGTTGGCCTTGATGAGGCGGGCAGGTACCCTGACGGCCGAAGCGGTGCTCGCGGCGATCCGGCAGACGCGCGTTGGCATGATGGAATATCAACTCGCGGCCGTCGCGGATCAGATCTTCGCCAGCGGCGGCGCCCGAAGTGCCGGCTATCGCGCAATTGTGGCCAGCGGCTCGAACATCTGGAACGCGCATTACTTTCGCAACAACTGCCCCCTGCAAGACGGCGAACTCGTGCTCATGGATTACGCACCCGATCTAGGCTGTTACACCAGCGATATCGGTCGCATGTGGCCCGTCAACGGCCGCTATTCCCGGTTGCAGCGGGAACTGTACGGCTTCGTCGTCGCCTATCACGAGATCCTGCTGCAAGTTCTACGGCCCGGGCGCACGGTCGCCGAACTGGCACGCGAGGCGGCTGATCGCATCCGTCCCGCCTGGAGCCAGTGGCCGTTCAGCAAAGAATGCTATCGAACGGCGGCCCACAAAATGATCGAATCGGAGGTCGCGTTTACGCATCCGGTCGGCATGGCAGTCCACGATGTGGGCGACTACCGACACGAAGCCTTGCGGCCCGGCGTCGTATTCGCACTCGACCCGCAAATGTGGGTCCCCGAGGAGTCGCTCTATATTCGCGTCGAAGACACGGTGGCGATTACCGAGTCGGGCGTCGAAAACTTCACCGATGCGGTACCGCGCGACTTGGACGCGATCGAAGCCGAAATGCACTGTCAGCGATGAAAGATCGCCCCTTACACGGGCATTGCTGTCACGGACTTTGCTGACACGGGCGTGACTGAACATGTCGGCGCGGGACATAAAGACGCTTTAAGTGCACTCGCCTGACACGTTCCACTCCGCGGTCGCCTCTTACCCTCCTGCCGATATTCCGGCGGCTCACTGCGTTGCTTTTCACAAGTCGGAACTATATGCTGTGGGCCGACTTTTGACGGGCGTTTGGCGCAGCAGTTTGGCGACAGCGCTCGAAGAGGCGATGGTTGTTTCCCGCGATCCATTTGAAGACTCGAATTCACCTACAGGAGAGAGCCCATGTCGAAGAAGG